>JBBTRO010000139.1:0-5047 GCA_038065155.1 Patescibacteria group bacterium | reverse complement strand
AGCCGATTGCCGAACTCCTCTCGGCAAAAAATACTGATCAGAACGTGTTCCATCTCGACACGTTTTATGCTATTGTAGAGATCAATAAATACCTAAGCACCTGAGCACTATTTTGTGCTTGGGTGCTAAGGTGTTCAGGTGACATATGCAACAGTTTGTCGTTCCTCAATTCATCGATGTGGAGGATAAAATTTTTGGGCCGGTGACCATACGGCAGTTTTTGATTTTGCTTGTGGCTGGTTTATTCATTTTTCTCGCGTATCGATTCGGAGATTTTTCTTTGTTTGTTTTAGTCCTTGCAGTTGTGGGCGGGCTATCTTTGGTTATCGCTTTTGCCAAAGTCAATGGCCAGACCTTTCATTATTTTCTTTTGAATATTTTTCAGACCCTGCGCAAACCCGGTCTTCGAATCTGGTATAAAGGGTACACTGACAACGATTTGGATTATTTTCGCAAGGGTGTAATAGAAGAGATCCCCGAAAAGAAAGAACGCAAGAAAATTCAGGCGGAGCGGATTCGCGACCTGGCGCTGATTGTCAATACCGGCGGATTTTACCGGCCAGACGACGATGGAATTTAGAATCTAGAATTTGGAATTTGGATTTTGATTTGTTTATATTTTCAATCATTCCAGATTCCAAATTCGAAATTCCAAATTCCATACTATGGCAAAGTCCAAAAAACCCAAATCCCCCTCGGCCCAGATCCACCTGCCGATTGCCGAGATCAAAGAGAATACTGTCATTCTCAAAGACGGGACGCTTCGAGCCGTGGCCCTGGTTTCGAGCATCAATTTTTCTTTGAAATCGGACGATGAGCAGAATGCCATCGTGGCCGCTTACGTGAGTTTTCTCAATTCGATTGATTTTCCGCTTCAGATCGTCATCCAATCGCGCCGTCTCCAGATTCAGCCGTATCTGGATCGTTTGGCCAAGCTTGAGCATGACCAGACCAACGAGCTCCTTCAAGTGCAAATTGCGGATTACCGGTCGTTTGTCAAAGAACTCGTGGAAATCGGCCAGATCATGACGAAACGTTTTTACGTCGTGATTCCGTATGATCCACTGTCCAACAAGCGGAAAAGTTTTTGGGCTCGAGGCAAAGAAATTGTGAAGCCGGCGCTATCGGTGCGGCTCAAGGAAGAGCGGTTTTTGGAACGTAGAGAGGATTTATCATCCCGCGTGCGGCAGGTGGTGGGCGGTCTGGAAGCGATTGGGCTCACCGTCGCTGAACTTGATACGCAGGCGCTGATCGAATTGTATTACACGACCTACAATCCGGATATTGCCTTTTCCGAGCAATTGCCAGGAGTGGATAAGTTGAGAGTGGAAGAGACTTAAGAATTTAGAATTTGGAATCTAGAATTTGGAATTGTTTTGCACGAATATAAAAAGTAAAAATCCAAATTCCAAATTCGAAATTCCAGATTCCCATCAATTATGGCTTTTAAACCACTAAGAATCGGTTCCAAAAAAAATCTTGCTGGCGGGGCAGGAGATTTGTCAATGAAAAAAAAGCAGACCGAGGCAGAGCTCATAAGCCTGGAAGAAGAGCGGGTCTATCGCGCCGGTACGGTGGCCATTCGCGACCTCGTCGCGCCGTCGGCTCTGCGCGTGGAATCGAGCTTTGTCCAGCTGGGCGAAGTATTTTTGCGGACGATTTTTGTCGTGACGTACCCGCGCTATATTTCGGTTGGCTGGAGCGCGCCGATTTTGAATCTGAACATTACCATGGATGTCGGCATGTTTTTTTATCCGGTCAATTCGGAGATTATTTTGAAACAATTAAAAAAGAAGGTGGGTGCGCTTGAAGCCCAAATCAACGCGGACGCGGAGAAGGGCGCCGCGCGCGATCCGATACGAGAAACAGCACTCCGCGATATTGAACAGCTTCGGGACGATCTGACGCAGGGGACAGAGCATTTTTTTCAATTTGCCTTTTATGTGACGGTGTACGCGAAAGATAAAGAGGAGCTCCAAAAACGCACCGAAGACGTTGAAAATATTTTTGGGGGAAAACTGATGCTGAGCAAGCACGTCCTGTACCAGGCGGAACAGGGCTTTACCTCGACCCTGCCACTCGCCATCGATGAGCTCATGATTGCGTTTAACATGAATTCAAGTCCGATCGCGTCGTCTTTTCCGTTTGTTTCATCGGAACTTTCGAGCGACGATGGAATTCTGTACGGCATCAATCGTCACAACAATAGCCTGGTTCTCTTTGACCGTTTTTCTCTCCAAAACGCCAACATGGTCGTCTTTGCCACGTCTGGAGCCGGCAAATCGTATGCCGTCAAGCTCGAGGTACTGCGATCTCTTATGATGGGAACTGATGTGATTATCATTGACCCGGAGATGGAGTATTTGCACCTCACCGAGGCGGTGGGCGGCACTTATATCAATATTTCATTGGCGTCCGAAAGTAAAGTAAATCCGTTTGACTTGCCCCGTCCGGTTGGTCAGCAAGTGTCGACCGAGGACATTATTAGGAGTGCCGTGATTACGCTCAAAGGACTTATCCGCATCATGTTTGGGTCTTTGACAGCGCAGGAAGATTCAATTATGGACCGGGCGCTCCTCGAAACATTTGCCAAAAAAGATATCACCGGGAGTTCTGATCTCTCTACTGTTGAACCACCGATTATGCAGGATCTACTGGACGTACTTGAGGGCATGGAAGGCGCTGATACGCTGGCCTTGAAATTGCGGAAATACACCGAAGGAACATTTGCCGGCCTGTTTAATTCGCCGACGACTGTCAATGTTAACAATCAATTGGTGGTGTTTAGCGTTCGTGATCTTGAAGATGAGCTTCGGCCGATGGCTATCTATTCACTCATCAATTATATTTGGAATATCGTTCGCTCGGAGCGCAAGAAGCGCCTGTTGATTATTGACGAAGCCTGGTGGCTCATGACCAATGAAGATAGCGCCAAATTTATTTACGCGCTCGTAAAGCGCTGTCGCAAGTACTATCTCGGCGTCACGACGATTACCCAGGATGTGAATGATTTTTTGCGTTCACCCTATGGCATGGCGATTGTGACCAACTCGGCATTACAGCTTTTGCTTCGCCAATCTCCGGCGGCAGTTGACACCGTACAGAAAGCGTTTTTACTGACCGATGGGGAAAAATATCTGCTCCTCGAGAGCGCGGTCGGGGAGGGGATATTTTTTGCCGGTCTCAAGCACGCGGCCATCAAGGTCGTGGCCTCGTATACCGAAGATCAACTGATCACCTCTGATCCCAAACAACTTTTGGAGATTGAGAAGGCGAAGAAAGAGTTTGAGAAACAAATGGCGAATTGAACCGGAATTTGGAATTTAGAATCTGGAATTTGGATTGAAAATTTTTATCCTGTATTCAAAACTCTAAATTCTAGATTCTAAATTCTAGATTCCATCAAGTATGATTCAAGACGTTCGCAAACGCATAATTATTATCGCCGGTGTTGCCATCGGTCTTATTCTGGCTTTGGTTTTGTTTATTGTGGGAATCAAGGACCGATCAGCACCTGTGGTAAAAGAGGACAAAAAAGTTCCCGCCAGCGAAGCCGCAAAGGAACAAAAATTGACAAAACCACCGAGCAAACCAAACGTGCCGGCCGAAAATCCAGAAGACACGAATCTGCGGCAGGTAGCGCGTTTGTTTGTTGAACGCTTTGGCAGTTACTCCAATCAAAATGACAATACGCATCTGGCCGATGTTTTGCCGCTGTCAACCAAGCGTATGCAGAAGTATATCGAATCTCAGGCAATCGATTTCGGCCGAGAGTACGAGGGGTCAACGACCGTAGTGGTCGTAAGCAAGATAACGGAAAAAATGACTGCCAAGGCAACGGTCGAGCTTGGTGTTCAGCAATTACTTCAGACGGCCGCGGCGAGCAAAACCGAGTATCGCACGGGACTGGTAACTTTTATCAAAGAAGATGGAGCGTGGAAGGTGGATGGATTGTATTGGAGGCTCTAGCTTATAGCTTCATTAGCTTCGCTAGCTTTTGTGTTTACAACAATAACTGAAACAGCTTTGGGCTGCCTGTTTCCTATACATTGCCTTGGCTGCGGGCAGGAAGGTGTTTGGCTGTGTGAATCTTGTTTTGACCGGATTGATAAGAGCGGCGTAGCGTGTTGTCCGGTCTGCCACCACTTCAGCGCCAGTGGTTTGTGTTGCGTGGATTGCCGCAGAAGCTCTTCATTGAAATCAGTCATAGCGGTGACGCCGTATAATGAAGCGTGGCTTATCGGTGAACTCATTCGTACAGTAAAATACCGGTACGCATTGGACGCGGCAGATCTGTTTTACGACATGGTTCGGTATTGGGGCGCGCAGGAAGGGCGATTGTTTTCCGATATTGATGTGATCGTACCCGTACCTCTCCATCCGCGGCGTTTTGCCGAACGCGGGTTTAATCAGGCCGAAATTGTGGCAGGAGCTATTCACACAGTGTCTTCGATTCCGATTCTTTCTACCCTAGTTCGCACCCGCAATACCAAGCGTCAAGCCAGACTGTCGCGTCGGGGACGGATACGTAATGTTCGCGACGCTTTTGTCGTACCTCGCAAAGAGGCGATTCAAAACCAGCGGGTACTTTTGGTTGATGACGTGTATACCACTGGAAGCACAATGTCAGAGTGCGCCAAAGCGCTGTTGTCAGCTGGTGCTGTGTCAGTCTCCGGGTTTGCTTTGGCGCGAGGATAAACAAGCGGACTTGTCCGCCGTAGCCTTTTTCTTTTGTATTCAAAGAAAGTTTTGTATAATACTTTCTTCCCGTCTATGCTCTCTTGAGCTTCGACGGGGCGAAGGCGGAAGGGGTGGGATTCGAACCCACGGTGACATTTCTGCCACAACAGTTTTCAAGACTGTCGCCTTAAACCACTCGGCCACCCTTCCGCGGAGAGGGAGGGATTCGAACCCTCGAGCCGCTTGCGCGGCTACAGCTTTAGCAAAGCTGTACGATAGGCCACTCTGACACCTCTCCATAGAATGGAATGAGCGGAGAGTGAGGGATTCGAACCCCCGGTCCCCTTGCGGAGACTGCAGTTTAGTA
>JBBTRO010000138.1:0-6328 GCA_038065155.1 Patescibacteria group bacterium | reverse complement strand
GGTATTTCATATAAGTAACTAAAAAGCTACCACCTCTTTCTTCACGTCACCAATAATTGCCACCCTCATTTCATTCATCCGGAAAATCTTCTCGGCCACCGCCTGGACCGCTTCTCGTGTCACCGCATTGATTTCTGCCAATTTTTCTTCGGGCGTGAAAATACGAGTATCAAATAAGGCTTCTTTGGCGTACCAGCTGGCCTGCGTGCTCGAATCTTCAAGTGATAATGTGAGCGAACCATGAATATGCGTCTTGGCATCAGCCAATTCGCGCACGGTCACGCCTTTTGTCACCAGTTTTTCAATCTCTTGTTTCACGACTCCAATCGCTTTATTAATATTCTTTGCCTCAAGCCCGGCTCGAACAAACACATGACCGGTATCTCGATAATTATCGTCGCTCGAGCGAACCATATAGGCCAGCCCGCGGCGTTCGCGAATTTGGATAAAGAGACGTGAACTCATCGAGCCTCCCAAAATAGTATTCATGACATTGACAATCGGATTTTCCGAGGCCGTGTAGTGAAATCCAGGCCACCCCAGCATGAGTTGTACTTGATCAGTTTTTTTCTCCTGGACGATTAAGCGTTTGTCTTTGACCCTTGGACCAAAAACGGCAGACGTAAAGGCTCGCGATGGTTTTCCTGTATTATTTTCTTGTCCAAAATACTCTTCAATCCATTGTTTTACATGCTCGCCAATATTCCCGGCCACCACAATCGTCATGTTCGAGGCGGTGTAATATTTGTCCCGGTAGGTCATGACATCTGGCCGCTTGAAGCTCATCACATGTTCTGGTGTACCACCGATGTCGCGCCCCAACGGGCAGCCGGCATACATAAGGTCTTCAAAAATATTTTCGATATTCATGAGCGGATTGTCGCGGTACATGCGCAGCTCCTCCACGATCGGCCCCTTTTCTCGCTCCATTTCCTTGGGATCAAAAGTAGAATGAAACAGCATGTCGGACAAAATATCAAGCGCCACATTGGTGTACTCGCTATCAACTTTAATATAGTAGCCGGTGTGCTCTTTGCTTGTAAACGCATTGTACTCCGCACCCAGCCGATCAATTTCACGGGTAAGGATCAAAGTATTCTTGCGTTTTTTCGTCCCCTTGAACATGAGGTGTTCGATGTAGTGCGAGACACCAGATAGTTTTTCTGATTCGTAGCGAGATCCGACCGGGTACATAACCAAGACCGTGATAGAACGCGTGTCTTTTTGAGGGACTAGAATGACGTTGGCTTTATTTTGTAATGTATATTGTTCAAACATACTTCTTCTTCAAGTAATCCACAATCTCAGCAATACTCACGCGCTCCTGCTCCATCGTATCCCGATCTCGTACGGTCACCGCCTTGTCATTCAAAGAATCAAAATCCACCGTCACGCAATACGGGGTGCCGATTTCATCCTGCCGGCGGTAGCGTTTTCCAATCGACTGGGTTTCGTCGTAGTCAACGGAAAAATGTTTGCGTAGATCTTTGGCAATACCTTTTGCGACACTTGATAGTTCTTCTTTTTTCGATAACGGCAGAACAGCGACTTGAATTGGCGCCAAGTGTTTGGGAAATTTCATTACAATTCGAGTTTCGCTCTCACCTTCTTTGGCGGTTGGAGCAGACTCTTCGTGATACGCCTCAAGAAGTGAAACCAAAAGCATACGGTCAATGCCAAAGGCCGGCTCGATTACATGCGGAATAAATTTTTCTTGCGTATCGGGATCAGTATAATGTAGATCTTCACCACTCCCCTTTTCATGGCGGCTCAAATCAAAATCGGTTCGGTAGGCAATGCCATGCAATTCTTTCACGCCAAAAGGAAACTTGTACTCGATATCAACAGTACGCTTGGAATAGTGAGCGCGTTCACCATCCGGTATCTCGTGCCAGACCAGATTATCCATATTAACCTGCATCACATCGCTCCACCAGCGCCTGATTTCAGAGAGCCACATTTCAAATATATTCTCCCAATCTTTCGGATTGATAAAGTATTCGAACTCGCCGATCTCAAATTCGCGCGTGCGGAAAATAAAATTACCGGGTGTGATTTCGTTGCGAAAATTTTTGCCGATCTGGGCAATGCCAAACGGCAATCGCCGACGAGTAACATTTAAAATATTTTTAAAGTTCACGAACATACCAGCCGCGGTTTCCGGACGCAAATAAGCGACCGACGAGTCATCTTCGGTCGGCCCAATAAAAGTTTTGAACATCATGTTGAATTGCTTCGGTTCAGTCAATTTACCGCCGCAATCCGGACAGGAAATTTTAGCCAAATCATGCGGCGCCTCTTTGTCATAGCCTGGTTCGGCGCTCTTGGCCTCAAGCAAATGATCAACCCGAAAACGATGGTGACAGGCTCGGCATTCGACCAAGGGGTCGCTAAAATTTTCCAGGTGCCCCGAGACTTCCCATACTCTTGGGTTCATGATGATCGCCGTGTCAATCGGCACCATGTCATCCCGCTCGGTCACAAAAAACTTCCACCAAGCATTTTTAATATTCTGCTTGAGGAGATGCCCGAGCGGTCCGTAATCCCAAGAATTTGCCAAGCCGCCATAAATCTCGCTACCGGGAAAAATAAACCCCCGCCGTTTCGCCAAAGAAACGACTTTTTCCATCAGGTTTTCGTCTTTTTGTTGCATAAAAATAAGGCCGTCAAGGCCCCAATACTATAGCAGAATTAAAACGAAATGTCTAATTCAAATACAGCAGTTTAATTTTCAATTATCACACGGTATTAATCTCCTTTTCCTTCTCCTCTCCCATCACCTTAATTCTCTCATTCATTTCCTTCATCAGCTTCTCTAATTCTTCGTACTGCCGGAATTTCTCGTCTTCGCCAATCTCTTTGGCGGATTCGGCCAGGTCGATCATCTGCTTCACGTCTTCGCGCAATTTGCGAATCGCAATACGGCCGTTCTCCAATTTTTGATGAAGAATTTTTATAAGTTCCGCCCGGCGCTCGGACGTAAGCGTTGGTAGTGGAACTCGCACCACCTTGCCATCATTCACCGGATTCAGTCCTAACTCAGACTTGCGAATCCCAGCATCAACTGCGCCAAGCAAGCTTTTGTCCCATGGTTCAACGACAAGAGTTTTGGCATCCAAAACAGAAATCGAAGCCACTGCCTTGAGCGGCTGACTGGTCCCGTAGGCTTCAATCGAGACATCTTCAACCAAAGCCGGGGTCGCCCGACCGGTTCGCAAACTCGCAATATCATGTTTGACATGATCAGCCGCTTTGGTAAATTCCTCTTTGTAACTCTGGACAAATGTCATAATTATTGTTTCGGCAACAGTGTAAATCCAAGATATAAAATGTCTTCCCTGGTTGGATGAACGCGAAGTACGGTTGGAACTTGTCCTGACGGGAGTTTATTCGTAATCCAATTTCTCCCTCCGTCGACACTTTTGTAAAACGTCGAGCGATTGTTAATCGTCGCGGTATAGTAAATCTCATTATCATTCTTGGGATTCACGGCAAAGCCATAGATTAGCGCGCTCCCCGGCGGAGTAATGAGTTCAATCGCCTGCCAGTTGTTGCCGCCATCATAGGAAACAAGAATGCCATAGGTAGAGACCCAATACATGGTTTTGGAACGCTCCGGATGGATGAAAAACCGCCGATAATCCAAGGCTCCCGGGAAATCGGTCATGCGGTGGGCAAGCGACCCCCAGGTGACGCCGCCATCGGTTGACCGATAAATCCCCCGGTTTCTTGTCGCCAGATACATCCTGCCTGCCTCCTCATGGTCGAATTCGATGAGCGACAGGGACACGCCAAACCGATGCGTCACGCGCCAACTGACGCCATTGTCTTCGCTCAAAAGCAGATCGCCATTATTTTCAATCGCAAAAATCTTCTCTGGATTAAATGGATCAAAAGCCACGCCAGCCAGCTGGATCCCTGGGCGCGATTCACGGTACATCTCTGTCCAGATACGACCACAATCTATCGTCTTGTAAACCCGCTCGCCATTGGTGCCAAACAAAAGACAACTATCCTTGGGATGAATCGTAATACCAAAAACAAACCCGCTGGCCAATGGCCCAGGGTCTTGACGCCAGGTATTACCTTCATCATATGAATAGAAAAGTCCGCGTTCTCGAGACAGCCAGTAAAAAGTTTTTGGATTTTGCGGGTCGGTAACAAGACGGAAAACACTGGTGTCGGACAGCTGTTTTACACCGTTCAATGTGGGATATTGAGAAATGGCCTCCCAGTTTTGCCCCTTGTCAATCGAGACAAACATGCCGGCCGATCCGGCTGATGTATTGCCGCCGCCCAAAGAAACACAGCCGGCACCCATTATGAAAAAAGCACTTAAAATAATGGAAATATTCACTAATTTTTTCATAAAATAAAACTTA
Source organism: Patescibacteria group bacterium (assembly GCA_038065155.1). GTDB lineage: Bacteria > Patescibacteriota > Patescibacteriia > Magasanikbacterales > UBA922 > JAHFIC01. The sequence goes on along the minus strand of JBBTRO010000138.1, from coordinate 1,946 downwards.
CCTGAACACCTGAGCACCTTAGCACTTATTGACTTTTGTGCTCAGGTGCTCGAGTGCTTGGGTGCTCACGGAATCGCCAGCAATACCTGCTCCACGAGTAACCGTGGATGCACATTTTTTTGAATAAATTTTTTGGCGTGTTCAATAGTTTCAATTAGCGTAAAGAGAATTGTGGAATCCGCCCTTTTTTCCCTTGCGACCAGTTGGTCTCGGACAAGAAGCTCCCATTGACTCAAAACATTGTGAAGATTCTGTCGAGCTGTGATGTGATCAGTCTTATCGCCAAACAATGATTCTACTGCCGCTATTTTCTCATGAAACGTTTTATTCCACAAGGATTCAAACCGTAGATTTTCGGCACGATACGCCTCATAACCTTCGGTTGCCTGCGTCCACGATATCGCCTTCCCTGGCAACCCACGCGCATCTTTGCTAAATTGTTCAGCGTCACTTTGGATCGCACCCAGTGCCACTAGCCCACCGGCTATTTCTTGTGCCGACACGCGAGACAGGTACAAAAGCTGACATCTGGATAAAATCGTTTCTGGCAATACGGTATCGTCGTGGGTCGTAAGAAATAATACGGTTTTGGCTTTTGGTTCTTCTAGAGTTTTAAGGAGTGCATTTGCCGCCGCCGTACTCATTTTGTCTGCCTCGACAACAAGCGCGATCTTGTAGCCGCCAAAAAATGCTTGTCGGCTCAATTGCGACCGGAGTTCGATCATTTGTTCAATACTGATATCTCTTTTTAGATTCTCGGTTTTTTCATCCCGCGCTTGCTCGACCACGATATAGTCAAGATGAGTGGAGAGTTTGTCTTTCGGAACACCCAGAAGCTGCGCCGCTAACATCTCAACAACCGTTCGTTTCCCCACGTGCGTTGGCCCAACGAGACAATACGCGTGACTCAAACGCTCGGCCGCAATCACATTGGTAAAAAATTCTTTGACGCACTGGTGGCCGATGAGATCCATACTTTGGCTAGCTTTTAGGATTGCGAGTAGTATATCACTTCAAGTCAAAATGACAATGAAAAATGGTACCTGCCCCGACGCCCGCGTCGGGGCAGGGTGTAAAATGGGGCCGTTATTGGCCCAAGTCGCCATCCGCCTGTTCGGCGGGTGTATCTTCCTCTTTGGGACTGGGTCTGAAGGAATCAGGCCCAGAAGGTGATGGCTGGAGAGAACTCCAACCAGCCTGCTGGGGGAGCCTGTTTTCCTGCTCCACAATCCCATCTTGGACAGTCTCACCGGCTTGTGACGACATACTTAAACTATAGCGCGAAGCAAAAAAAGATCAAGGAGAAATATCAACAGAAGAATAAAACAAAAAACTCTACTTAATCCACACCGTCTTAACATTTATAAACTCTTTTATTCCGTACGTCCCCAACTCCCGACCATACCCAGATCGCTTGATGCCGCCAAAGGGAAGACGCGGGTCAGACTTGACCATGCCATTCACAAAGACCGCCCCGGATTCAATCCGAGCCGCCAGTTTTTTCGCCAACTCAATATCCTTTGTCCAAATCGAAGCACCCAAACCAAACGAAGTATCATTGGCGATCCGAATCGCGTCATCAGCATCGTCGGCCACGATGACTGATGCTACTGGCCCAAACAATTCTTCGTGGTAAGCAGGCATGCCGGGTTTAACATTAGATAAAATTGTTGGTGGATAGAAATAACCTAATTTACCCGGCGTAGCCCCGCCAAGGCGGGGCTAAGACGGGCCACCGATTTCAACTCGAGCGCCCTTTTTCACAGATTCATTCACTTGTTTTTCCAAGCCTTCGAGCAAATAATCGGCGGCCAAAGGACCAATGTCAGTCGCTTCATCCATGGGATCGCCGATAACCAGTTTTTCATATAAACCGCGATAAGCGGCGATAAATTGCGAGGCAATTTCTTTGACCACGATAAAACGCTTGGCGGCAATACAACTTT
>JBBTRO010000137.1:0-1106 GCA_038065155.1 Patescibacteria group bacterium | reverse complement strand
CCGAAGAGAAAAGAGGGGAGCCAATGCGTCATTTTCCAACCAAACTCGCCAATGGCTTGGCAAGCTTACTTATACGCCAGCTTGATGGATTGACAGCGAATATAGCGCATCGTCGATTGGTTGCCAAAAAATATGAAGCTGTAATTAACAATCCTCATATTGTTTTACCGCTGAAAGACACTCCCGTTGATACTGGGTCAATTTATTTGCGTTATCCCGTGCTCGTGAAAAAATCATACCAGCTTTACCTCCACGCTCGCAAACAGGGTATCATCTTGGGCAACTGGTACGATGCTGTCGTATCACCTTGCGTGAATGGCTGTAAACACACACAATACTCTTTCGGTAGCTGTAGAGCCGCCGAGCTGGTTTCCAGACAATCTGTGAATCTCCCGACCGATCTAATCATCGGAGATGGTGAAGCAAGACGGATTATCGAATGTCTTAATTCTTATAAAGGCTGATCATATGTTTCACATTCGAGAAGTAGAGCCTTTGGCATGGGAAAATTTTATTTTAGGACAGACGTACACGTTATTTGTTCAATCAAGCCATTACGGAGATTTTTACCGGATGATGGGGGAAAAGAGCTGGGTATACGGGATATACGATGACACCAGACTTGTCGGCGGCTCTCTTATACTCTCGACTCACGCAAAACGGGGCAATTTCTTGTACGTTCCATATGGGCCATTTTTGCCCCAAGACAGGGTAGAGGAGGCATTCCGTGCGTGGGTGGAAGCAGTGTCGAAACTTGGTAAAGAGGCATCGTATGATTTTATCCGTGTCAGTCCATTTTTGGAAGAAAATGAAACGAACCAGAAACTTTTCCAATCCTTCGGCTTTAGAGGCGCCCCCATGCACATCTTGGCAGAGATAACATGGCTCCTTGACCTTCAAAGAAATGAAGAAGAATTGCTTGCTGGTATGAATAAAAATCATCGCAATCTTATCCGACGATGCGAGCGCGAGGGGGTCCGTATAGAAAAAACTACTGATCAATCGGCGCTGGCCAGCTTTCACGAACTACTGGATGAAACTACGAAGCGCCATCATTTTCATCGCTTCCCACGCGCATATATAGATGCCGAGTTTGCGGCTTTTCG
>JBBTRO010000136.1:0-5141 GCA_038065155.1 Patescibacteria group bacterium | reverse complement strand
TGAATTAACAAAAAAGTTTCCTCTTTACCCAGAATTGACTTAGCTCAAACAAAAGTATGGAGTACACAAGCACCGCTGCATCGGAAACTCGTTCGATTGGAAATGACCTTGCAAAATCTCTTCACGGCGGTGATATTCTTGTTCTCTATGGCGATCTGGGTGCAGGCAAAACGACACTAGTGAAAGGCATTGCCGAAGGACTAGGAGTAAAGGAAGACGTTACCAGCCCAACGTTTACTCTCATGAACGTCTATGGAATTCAGAATGAAGAATTCAGAATGAAGAATTTGATACATATTGATACATATCGTTTAAAAGATGAACAAGAGTTGATTAACATTGGGGCTGAAGATTATCTAGGGACACCCGATACCATCTGTATTATCGAATGGCCGGAAAAGATTGAAGGTTTGCTGAAAGATAAAAAAATAAAAAAAATTCGAATCGAGCATGTAGATGAAAATAAACGAAAAATTATCATGTAACCATATGGACAAAAAAACTTCGGGACGTGACTCAAGAGAACATCGCCCCATGAGCAATCCCACTGCCCGAATGATCCGAAGCGTCAAGGCTGATCACGATGCGATGCGAACTATTCCAGAAAAAATTGCCGACATGATTACGGGCGCTTTTGGCAGCATCAGGTTTTTTACCATCAATATTCTGTGGTTTGCCGGCTGGATACTGGTTAATATGGGATTCGTCCCTGGTATTGAACCATTTGATCCCTATCCATTCGGATTCCTCACTATGATGGTATCACTCGAGGCCATCTTTCTTTCCATTTTTGTTCTTCTTTCCCAAAACCGCAGTTCAAAAATTGATGCCCTGCGCGAAGAGGTTGACCTCCAGGTCGATATTATTACTGAACAGGAACTGACCAAAATTATGCACCTCCTCGTATTACTTTTAAAGAAAAATGGTATCGACACTTCAGACGATCGCGAGCTTGAAGAAATGCTCAAAGCGCTTAATATGAAAAAGATTGAGAGAGTGTTGGAGAAGCAAATCGTTTAGCTAAAGTAATCCCTCCCTCTCAACTCCTCTGGCAAGTACTCCTGATCCACCTCTTTCTTATAATCGGGATTATACTTATACCCCTTCCCATATTTTAACTCTTTCATAAGTTTGGTCGGTGCGTTACGAATATGGAGAGGTACGCCCAAATGCGAGGTATTTCGAGCATCTTCGGCGGCTTTGCCATACGCAGTGTAAAGCAGATTTGATTTTTTTGATTTAGCACAGTACACGACGGCCTGAGCCAAATGCACGGTACACTCTGGCATACCAATCCAGTGGCACGCTTGATACGCGACAACCGCTTGAACCAGCGCTTCGCTATTGGCCATACCAATATCTTCGCTGGCAAACCGTACGACCCGGCGCGCAATATACAGTGGATCTGCTCCACCCTCAAGCATCCGAGCGAGCCAATACAGCGCCGCGTTGGGGTCACTCCCACGCATAGATTTGTGCAATGCTGAAATAACGTTATAAAATTCTTCGCCTTGCTTATCGAAAACGAGGTGGGTTTTCTGGAGGGCTTCCTTAATATCATTTTTATTTATTATAAATTGTCCCTCCCCTCGTCCGCTCTCGAGACGGATCCGTCCTCTGGCGGATAGGGGATGGTTGGGTGGGGTCTCAACCTTTGTTTTTCCTGAGACTTCCTCCTTACCCCCTTTGTTTGATTTCACAGCTACCTCAATCGCATTCAACGCCACTCTCGCATCTCCCCCGGAAAGTTCCGCCAAAAGCTCAATCGCCTCTTGATCAATTTTTATATTCAATCCCCCTAACCCTCGCTCTTTATCGACTAATGCCCGCTCAATAATCTGAACAATATCTTTGCTCGATAACTTTTTAAGGACAATGACTTGACTGCGCGAGAGCAAAGCGCCGATTATTTCAAACGATGGATTCTCGGTCGTGGCACCAATGAGGGTAACGATCCCCTTCTCGACATAGGGGAGCAGTGCATCTTGCTGGGCTTTGTTCCAGCGGTGAATTTCATCAATAAAAAGTAGCGTCCGCTTACCATACCGTTGATCCTCTTTTGCTTTGGCAATAATCGCTTGAAGTTCTTTCTTGCCGCTTTCCACGGCTGACAGAGCCACAAACTCAGCCTCAAGTTTTCGGGCAATTAAGTGTGCCAAGGTCGTTTTACCCACTCCTGGTGGTCCCCAAAAAATAAGAGAAGAGATTTCTTTTTGCTCAATGAGTCGTCGCAAAAGTTTCCCTTTCCCCACCACTTCTTCTTGGCCGACAAAATCAACGAGCGCGTGCGGCCGCATGCGATCGGCGAGAGGCTGATATTCTCTGGTGTTTACTGTCATAGTGAACGAAGTCTTTTCACTGTATACCAAAAAACCCTGCTGGGCAAGGTATTTTTGGCATTCTCATGCGCATGAGGATTGCTGGATTTTTCCTGGATCCAGCCAACCAGTAGGATTAGGACTTCACCTTTGGTTCCACCGCCCTCGGCAGGAAGAAGTGGAATACGTCGTCGAATGTAGAGATATTACCGGTTCGGAAGCGCTGTACACGCGCCGCGCACTCGTCACAATTCACGACGTGAGCAAAGAGGGCTTGTTCCTTCTCCCCTCTTTCAAGGTATTGCCAGAGCTCCACGAGCGTGAAGCAACCACGTTTCAGTCCGTCCATGTGTTTCTCCTTTTTGAAACGAAAAACAGCCGTTGATCGGCTGCGTTCTGTATTTATTTCTTGAAGAAGAAACACAAAGCTCAGCCGACCAAATGGTCAGATGAGCTTGAAGACGTGAACCATTGAAAACCAATGCTGTGTTTCATATATGTCTACTATACGGCATGACCAAAAACATGCAACAACCCCCTGTGGATAAGCAAAACTCCTAAAAAATCAATCGGACCAAAGCAATGAGCGCAATCACCGCCCAGATAATATTGAGTACGGCTGGTTGGTAGGCTTGTTTTGGCCAGGATACCGCGACAATACCCAAGGCCCCGGTGAAATTGAGCAATTGGTACCACACACTTTCGGCTGAAATCAAATGAAAACTGACAAGCGCGTATGCGAGGAGAATCGCTACCGTCCCATACCATCCTTCTTTGCAATGTGCGTCACAGACGGGTTGGTGTTTAAAAAATAAATTTTTAAGAAACATAATCTACTTCGAGTAACCCCTCCCTAACCCTCCCCTACTAGGGGAGGGAACTACAAGAGTGCCCAAAAATTTTTCTCCGTTCAAGGCTTTTTCAAGTCGATCCAAATCCGTGCCTTTAAGAATTGAGACCGTAAGTTTTAATTTCTCGGCCAATTTACTCGCAATCGGATCAAATGGCACATTCTTGCCGGGCTCCCAGGCGTCACCAACAATGTCACGGCGGAATGTTTTCCAATCAATTGATTCAATCGGCTTTGCATCAGCAAAAACTACTGGATCAGCGGTATAGACTTGATCGATGTTGGAAAGATTAAAAACTTCTTTGGCTTTAAAATTCTTTGCCAAAAGCACTGCATCAATATCAGTTGAAGCACCTGGTTTCCAGCCGGCAGCGATAATTACCGGTTTTTTTGTTCGTATCTTTTTCGTTGGATTCGTGATTACTTCGTGATGAGCCGCATCTTTGAATAAAAAACGCACAAATTGCGCGTTGAAGTGCGTAGAATAAATTCCCAGCCAATCCAAATCTTCATTCGTCATGGGTACAACCTGACTGACCGCTTGCTGATATTGGCGGCATGTGGCCCCTCCGCCAATCGTCAAAACAAAACGATGGCCCTGTTTCACTTGGTCTAATATAAGCGTACGAAAATTTTTCAAAAACTCAATATCAAATCCAGTTTTCGGAATGATAATCGAGCCACCGACGGAAAGGATTTTGTATTTGTACATAGTTGTAAAGTTGTAACAGTTGTAACAGTTGTAACAGTTGTAAAGTACAGTACTAAAAACTTTTAACTTCTACAACTCTACAACTTTTACAACTGTAAATTATCGCCCTCGTCCGCCAAAATGACTCGAATTTGTCGTGTTAAACCCACCCGACATCTTCCCTCGGCGCTGTTTTGGACCCTTTTTAATATTTTCCGGTCGATTTGCTCGCCAACCGTGGGGAGTGCCAAACGTTGTACTACCTTTATTCGCTCGACTGGAGGAATGATCTTTCATAGGTATTATAGACCACGAGCTGGATTGGCAATCAAACCAATCAGCCAGTTTATTAATGTAAGGATAAGCGCGCCCCAAAACGCTGGCCAAAATCCAGCAACATTAAACCCTTTCACAATAGAAGCTACCAGCAAAAACATAAGCGCGTTAATGACAAAAGTAAACAGACCAAGCGTTAAAATATTGACCGGCAAGGTGAAAAAAATAACAATGGGACGGATAAACACATTCAGAAGCCCCAATACCAATGCCGCGATAAGCGCTGAATAAAAACCTGCGACCGTTATGCCGGGAATATAATAAGAAATACCCAAAATGACCAAAGCATTGACGAGCCAGCGAAGAAAAATACTCATAGGGTTTCCATTACCGAATTATGGAAGTAGTATACTTCCTTTACTTCGCAAGATCAAGCCATCTTTCGGCTTTCGGTTGTCGGCTTATTGCGGAATGCTGATAGCTAATTACCTGGTCACATTCGTCACTCGAATGCCGCCCTCCCCAACACTCACCCGGATATCCCCCTTCTCATCGGTGCGCCACACCTGGGCACCGGCGCGCTCAAAGCGTCGAACCACTCGCGGAGACGGGTGATGGTACTTATTTTCCGCGCCAACCGAAATCATGGCATAGCTTGGTGTCACTGCATCCACAAACGGCTGATTGGAGGAGCTAAAACTGCCATGATGCCCGACTTTCAGGACATCTGCATCAAGGATATCACCATATTTTTGGACTAAATATTCTTCTAACTCTTTCTCGGCATCGGCAGTAAAAAGTACCTTCGTTCCACCATAAGTCAACGTAAACACAATCGACTTGTTGTTATTTTCTACATCACCAGAAATTTCCGCAACGGGTTTGTCGGGAAATAAAAAGTGAATCGTGGAACTTGCCACTGTCTGGGTTTCTTCGGCCGCGATTTCACGATACTCGGCTCCTTCGCTGATTTCTGTCTGGACTGTTTCCCAAAACGCTCGCCAGA
>JBBTRO010000135.1:0-1822 GCA_038065155.1 Patescibacteria group bacterium | reverse complement strand
GATGCCATGAGCGACTCGTTCGGAGAAAAAGTCAGTGATTGTTGGCACGCCGCGCGCTTCGGCCACCGGCGCGATATTTTTGGCTGGGTCAACACCCAGGACGCGGAAGCCTTTTTCTTTGAAATGCGCGAGTAGGATCCCGTCGTTGCTGCCCATTTCCACTACCAGCTGGTCGGGGGAAGTGAGAAATCGATTCACCACATCTTCTGTATAAAGGCGAAAATGATCGGACAATTTCGGCATGCCGGAAGAAAAATAAATATAATCGGAAAACAACACTTCTTTGTCCACGACGTGGATAAGCTGGAGGAGGTTGCAGACTTCGCACAGATGCGCTTCAAGCGGATATTTAGCCTCTTCGGCAGCGACATTCTCTGGACGCACAAAACTATTGGCGAGCGGTTGCATGACCAAATCAATCACCTTTGCAAGTTGGGGCGATCGGCAGATGCGGCAGACGGTGTTTATTGTCATGGACATATCCTTTTTATTCGAAATTAGGGAAATTAGGAAATAGCGAAATTACGGGGTTGTAATGTCTCAATTTCCTTATTTCGTAATTTCCTTATTTCGTAATTTCCACCGAAACCAATACTGAATCACGTACCACTGAATCTTTACTCCCCATTTTGCCAGATCGCGAAATCGGGCGGTAAGCGTGGATTCACCGACGCGTTCGCCAAAGGTGATGGGGATTTCAATGAATGGGATACGTTCTGTAATGGTAAGAAGCATGAGCTCGGTCGCAAACAAGGGACTGCCTTCGCGCCACTTTCCTTTGATTTGATCAATCGCGCTTTTGTTGAACAATTTATATGTACACCCAACGTCGGTCAGCGAATTGGTGGCGTACAAGACTTCAATCGTTTTGGCGACAAACACGTCTGCCAGTTTGCGGGTTAAGCCCATGGCCGCGCCGTTTAGAATACTGCTTTGGTTCGTTCTAGTGCCAAATACCACGGGAAAATCTTTCGCGTAGACCAAAAATCGTTCCACATCACTCCCGCGAAACGTGCCATCCGGCTCGGCCACAATCACATAGTCACCGGTCGCGGCTGTCATGCCAGTTTGATACGTGTAGCCGTAGCCCTGGCGGGTTTCGTAGAGAAGCTTCGCCGGGGTTTTTTTTACTTCTTCGTCCGTTCCGGGTTCAGCGTTGTTGTTGACCACGATCACTTCATCAATGAGACCGGTTGCCAAAAAATCTTCGATGGCCGCTCGGATCGAATTTTTTTCCCGATAAGTTGCCAAAACAAGGGATACTGGTTTGTTCTGCCACATATAGGATTGTTGAAGCCTCAAACAGGGTATTTTAGGCTTCATCGTAGCACGTCTATGGTATCGTGGTCAATGCCAGATTATCCCCTCTATATTAGTCTCTTTTTTGTCTTAGGTACCAGATGATCAACTGGGCTGTTGGGTATGGCCCTAGCTTGGCATAACGCCAGAGCAGGTACAAGATGGAGTAATAAATACTACCGATGCCAGAGGCGATTAGTAGAATGAGGAGCGGCGGCAGTGCGACAATGGCGGGCTTGAGGATAATCACTGGGATGGAGAGCGTTATTGTCACTAAAAGTGGTACAATCAGTCGGCTATAGATGTCGGCATAGGTGGCAGTGGTAAGGCGGACAAGGGAGTGTGTGGAAAGGACATAGGTCGGCACAATTCCGAGGAGAAGTGCCAAAGCCGATCCGGTCGCTCCATATCGAGGCGTCAGAAAGAGGAGAAGACCAATGGTCAAGAGGAGTTTAACCGTATCCAATTTCACTTTTTTGTCCGGAAAACCGATGCCGGCGAATAATCGATAGCTTATTTCCAC
>JBBTRO010000134.1:0-3797 GCA_038065155.1 Patescibacteria group bacterium | reverse complement strand
GGACGCGGTCAAAACCGACGAGCAGATCGAACTCGTCCTCGAATCCGTCGAGATGATCGATGACCTGGCCACCATTGGCGCGCGCAAGAACGCCCATGACCAGGCGCACCTGTTTCTGAAACGACTCGCTACTCTTCGCTCCACGACCAAGAACGACGACCCGCGTCTTGAGCTTTCGCGTGGGGACTGCAAGATCCACGGAGCAGACTTCCGGCACGAGGTCACAGCGGCCGGCTTCGTGGTCGAATCGGTCGAACACCTCGGCCCGATCGACGTAGCCGGTGGATTCTCGATCTACACGCTGCGCAAGCCAGCGTAATCTGTTCCCCAGCAACAGTTCAAGGCACCTCCGTGTCAGCTGGGCAATCTCTTTTGCGCAAAGAAGAGGAGACAAAATCCCGAGCAATCGGGATTTTGTTATTGGCGTTGACATAAGTGATACACTTTTGATACACTTGGATTATTGCGCCTGCACACTCCCTTTCTATGCCTACGAGCAAAAGACGTCTCAATGTTACTATCCCAAAAACCATGGACGCGATCCTGACCCGGGTCGCTCGCCGTGACAATGTTCCCACCGCCACCAAAGCCGCTGAACTCTTAGGGTTAGCTCTTGAAATTGAGGAGGATGCAGCATGGAGTCTTTTGACCAACACACGCGATACGAAAAAAACCAGATTTGTCTCCCACAAAAAAGCCTGGTTATGACCTACACTGTGGTTTACCACCCGGCAGTAGTTCGAGAAGATATCCCAGCACTGGGTGCAATGACAAAAAAACAAATCCGCCTGGCCATCGAAAAAAAACTCACAACGTATCCAGATGTGTTCGGAAAGCCGCTTCGCCAATCCCTAAAGGGGTATCGCAAACTCCGCGTTGGCGACTGGCGTGTTATTTTTCGAATTGAAAATAAGATAGTAAAAATTTTCATTATTGGCCATCGCTCTATGGTGTACAAAGAGGACGATAGACGATGGTAAGATTATTACTCTTATGCAAACCCTTCTCCTGGTTTTTCTCACGCTTGGTTTGACTGGTGCGTTGATATTGTTATTTCTCTTGTACAAAAAATTGCTGGAGTCCCAAAAACCCAAAGAAGGGGAGCAAAACCTCTTTATCATGCTTCAAAATCAAATTCAGGATTTAACCCGTACGGTTGAACAGAAGATGACGGATACCCACAAAGCACTTAACACCACCCAGGAAAACCTGCACAAAACCATCCAAACCCAATTTTCCCAGAGTGCCCGGATCATTAGTGATGTCACGGAAAGATTAACCAAACTCGACGAAACCAATAGGCAAGTCGTGTCGTTTACGGATCAGATGAAAAATCTGGAGCGCGTGCTCACGAATTCCAAAAACCGCGGCAGTCTCGGCGAGGCCGGACTCGAACTAATACTCAGCAACATTTTGCCGCCAGGCACCTACAAGCTTCAATACGCCTTTCTCGATGGCGATACGGTCGATGCGGTTATCTGCATCAAAGACCAATTCCTTCCGGTTGATGCCAAATTTTCTCTCGACAATTACCGCCGGATTTTGGATGAAATTGATCCGGCCAAAAAAGAAATTTTAGAAAAAGAATTTAAAACTGATCTCAAAAAACGAATTGATGAAACTGCCAAATACATTAAACCAAAGGAGGGAACGCTCGACTTTGCCTTTATGTTCATTCCGGCCGAAGGAATTTATTACGACCTCCTCATCAATGAAGTCGGGGCGGTAAAAGTAAATACCCGCAGTCTCATTGATTACGCCTTTAAGGAGAAAAAAGTAATTATCGTATCGCCAACCACCTTTGCCGCCTACCTCCAGACGGTCCTACAGGGCCTACGCGCGCTTCAAATCGAAGAATCGGCCAAGGAGATTCGCAAACGCGTCGAACAACTGGGAAGTCATCTCCTGGCCTTTGACGCCTATATGCAAAAACTGGGAAATAATCTTGGTACCACTGTCGGAATGTACAATCAAGCCTACAAAGAACTTGGAAAAATTGATAAAGATGTCATAAAAATTACTGAGGGAGAAAAGAATATAGAAGTCTTGCAGTTGGAGAGACCACAGAGTCTAGAAAAAATGTCTTAAATCCGAATATCGAAATCCGAAATTCGAAACAATAAATAAATTCCAATCTCAAAACTGTTTCGAATTTTGATATTGAATATTTGAATTTGTTTCGGATTTCGTGCTTCGAATTTCGAATTTAAATTTTATGCTTCCAGTCAAGCCCTTCATCCAATCCAAAGCTTACTGCGGCCCGGCAGTACTCAAGATGGTTCTAGAATACTTTGGCGTTGAAAAAAGCGAAAAAGAGCTGGCAAAACTATGTTGTTCCAATCGAAACTTAGGCACGCATGCCAAAGATATCGTTCGGGTCGCCCGTTCTCTCGGATTCAAAACACTCCTAAAAGACTTCGCCGATATTTCTGATATAAGAATGTGGGTTAAAAAGAAAACCATCCCAGTCATTGTGGACTGGTTCGAAACCGACGACGGCCATTACTCGGTCGTCGCCGATATTGATATGAAGTATATTTATCTCCAGGATCCAGCGCTAGGTCGTATTCGTCGACTGGATATCGCCACTTTCAAACGCATCTGGTTCGATTTTCGCGGACCGTTTTTGAAGTCAAAGCAAGCTATTGTCATTCGCCGCCTAATTGTCATTTATCCTTGACAGGAAAACAAAAATTCGCTATAGTTACCCCGCTCTCAAATTTCCCTAATTTCTAGTTTCCAGTTTCTAATTTCCATAATTATGCCCATTAAACAAGCCGCCAAAAAGGCCATGCGCCAGGCAAAAAAGCGAGCCCTCCGAAATGCCATTGTCAAAAATGCTTACAAAGATGCCGTCAAAGCGGTCCGCAAAGCCATGACCGCCGGTGAAGTCTCGGTCGACCTCATGCGCGCCGCTCAGCAAAAACTCGACAAAGCCGCCAAACGCGGTGTGATCAAAAAGAAGGCCGCCGCTAGAAAATTGTCTCGTCTGGCCGCGCAGGTGAAGAAAGTAGTGAAGAAATAACACAAATGATAAACCGCCCCGCTATGGGGTGGTTTTTTAATAAAAGAAATAAAAAAATAAATGCCCTCTCCTGGTAGGAGAGGGGGAGGGGTGAGGTCTCAACGATTGCCAAAGCAATTAATGCGTGATTCTAATAATACCAAGTAATGCCGCCGCTTTATTTTCTGGATATTTGAAACCAAACGTTGAAGAATCTTTTGACGATATTGGTTCGGTTGATAACTGCGGCCCACTTTCTGTCCAAATCATTGGCGCTGGCACCAGCTGATCCAAGTCATACACAGTAAGAATATCAATTCGGAGCGCATACCCGCGATCCGCTACAGCGCCATCATAACAATCGAGTAATAATTCACCAACGGGGCTCCCCGTGGTCAAACGCTCGCCTGAATAATGCGGGCAATATATTTTTTCACCAACCATCATTGTAATGGCATGCAAATCAATGCCAAATTTTTTGTCCATCTCATCATGAATTCCCGCCCGTTTCGGATCATACCTATCTGTGCCAAGCACTTCTATAGTGGCTACCAAATCATCAAGCGATCGGACAGGATGATCCTGAAGGCTAACACCGCGAACGGCAATCCAGTGTCGGGGAAAATGTTTTTTGATTACGTCATCGAGCTTGGCTCCGATGCTCCCAAAATTTGGTCTTGGCTTAAGGGTGTATTCAGGGAGTGAGATCAGGCAGGTGCGAATTGCAGTTTTCATAAAGCTAGTTATAGATAAAAAAATAAATTAAACCTCCTCCCCTCGTAGGGGAGGATTG
>JBBTRO010000133.1:0-3518 GCA_038065155.1 Patescibacteria group bacterium | reverse complement strand
TGTTTTCATTTCACCGACGTGATTGGGCAAAGGCAAGTAACTGACGAGCGCCACTGCCACATCATGCGGATGGTGGACCTTCATAATCCGAGCAGCTTCCAAAAAGAGCAGAACTTGATACTCGCCGACCGTGCCGCCAAATTCCACGATCGTTATTTCGGCGCCATCTTTTTTCGCGGCCGATTGAATCCGCCGAATAATTTCATTGGGAACGTCCGGAACGACTTCAACATCCTCACCTTTATACTCCAAATTACGCTCGCGGCGAATGACTTCTTGGTAGACCTGACCAGTGGTCACATAATTGGGGGCGGTCATGGGATTACCAGTGAAACGTTCATAATTACCCAGATCCTGATCGGCCTCAATTCCATCCTCGCCCACAAACACCTCGCCATGTTCAGTTGGCCGGATCGTGCCGGCATCAATATTCACGTACATGTCGCATTTCACATTGGTCACTCGGTAACCGCGCGCCTGAAGGATAGCGGCGATCGACGATGCCGCCACCCCTTTGCCGACACTACTCATAACGCCACCCGCCACGAAGATATATTTTTTGGGCTGTTTCTTTTTTGGCATAGAAAAATAGTAAATAAAAGGTAAATATAAAAACCCCCACTTGGGGAGTATTCAACACCGCCGGGTAAGACCCGCTTGAAAAGAAGCGGCGGGGCGGAAAACGTTCATACGGTCATAGTATACTATAGGCTTGAAAAGAGAGCAAGGGCATGATAACATGAGAACTACGGAAGGTTCGAAAATGCGAAAATTGATCATCTGTATTTTTCGTACTTTCGTATTTTTCGTAGTTCGCAGGTTATGAAATCCGGTTTCGTCGTTCTTATCGGACGCAGTAACGTCGGAAAATCTACGCTCATGAACACGCTGGTCGGGACCAAAATCTCGGCCACGAGTTTTCGCGCGCAGATGACACGGCACATTATCCACGGTGTTATGACCACCGCCGAGGGGCAGGCGGTATTTGTTGATACCCCAGGTGTTTTTAAAGACCGCAAAAATCCACTCACGGGCAAACTCCAGCAGAAAATTACCGAGGCTCTACAGGATATTGACCTTATTGTCTATGTCGTGGATCCGAGCAAAGAAGTTGGCGCCGAGGAACGCGCCACATTTGGTATGATTCGTCATTCAGATACCAAAAAAATTCTGGTAATCAACAAAAGCGACCTTCCCACCTCTGAACGAAAATATCAAGAAGAATATGAGCACTGGGGGAAGGAATTTGATGGAGTATTTCTTCTCTCCGCACTCCGGGGCAGCCATATTCAGCCACTCAAGCAAAAGGTCATGGAATTCTTACCTGAAGGCGAACCGCTCTATCCGGAAGAACAATTTACCAATATTGATAATTATTTTTGGATCGCTGAAATTATCCGTGAAAAAGCCTTTTCTATCTTTGATAAAGAAGTGCCATATGCCCTCACCGTCGAGGTTGACGATGTGGAAGATAAACCTGACATTTTGGTGGTTAAAGGGCGTATCCTAGCAGGCGCTGATCGCTACAAAAAAATCATCATTGGCCAAGGTGGTCACAAAATCAAAGAAATTGGCGTGATGGCGCGACGCGAATTGGAAACTGCGGTTGGAAAAAAAGTTTTTCTAGAACTTGAAGTACAGGTCGATCCACACTGGATTGAGCGAGTGTAGGTACTACAAAAGCGCCATCTCGACCGCATTTTTCCCCCACCAGTAACCGTGATTGTTCACCCCGGTCGAGCGAGCAATCGCCTGCTCTTCCGTAAGAGATGTTAGTACACCAAAAATTACGGGCACCCCAGTCTCAAGTCCCAACTGCATAATCGCCCCAGACACTGCCTCGGAAAGATACTCATCATGTGTGGTTCCACCTTTGATGATTACCCCCAGGCATATGACAGCGTCAAGTTTCTTTTTTTTGAGGAGCTGTTTCGCCACAAATGGCAGCTCAAATGAGCCTGGCACCTCGAGCGTCACGATATTTTTTTGCTTCACCCCAGAATCCAGAAGAGCCTGCGTACAGCCGATAAAAAGATCCTCAACAATGCCGTGATTCCAACGAGCTTTGACGACGCCGATCTTTAATTTTGAACCGTCTTGTTTCTTAAGTGAGATGCCTTTGGACATAGATAAAATTAAAACGCAAAATCAAAAGCGCAAAAGAATTCTTTTTCCTTTTTCGCTTTTACTTTTTCATTAACTGAAACATATATTTCGCCATCATATCACATTCTACATTTACTCTATACCCTACTTGCAGGCTCCCAAGAGTGGTATATTTTTGTGTGTACTCAATAAGAGAAACTGCAAACGACTTTTTTTTTAATTGAGCAACAGTCAAACTGACTCCATCGATTGATACAGACCCCTGCGGGACTATGTACTTCATCAGCGATTGCGGGGCTGATACAGTTACTGCCAAAGAGTCGCCCTCCGCCTTAATATTAGTTACCGTGCTAACACCATCCACATGTCCATAAACAAAATGCCCGCCAACCTCATCGCCTAGACGGAGCGATGGTTCAAGATTAACACGATCCCCCACCTTCTTTTCTCCCAAAGTTGTTTTTCGCAGGGTCTCGGGCATGACCTCAAAAATAACTGTGTCTTTGTTTTTTCTAGATACTGTTAAGCAAACTCCACTCACCAATACACTTGATCCGACTGCTAGCAAACGGCTGAACTTTGGACAGTGGACGGAAAACAAAAAGCCTTTGCCTTTCGGAGCAATATCTTTCACAGTACCGATGTATTGAACGATGCCGGAAAACATAGTGATGGAATCTGGAATCTAGAATTTGGGATCTGGATCAGGCTTGACAAATCAATGTATAAAAATTCCAGATTCTAGATTCTTCTTCAAGAACTCTCGTATCATGCGGATATCATTCTCAACTTTTTTCTTAAGTGCTTCTTCCTGTAGCGGCTCAATCTCGCTCACTTTTTGAATCGCGTCAACACTAACGATCTCACCATACAAATCAGTATCCGGATAATCGTATAGATACACCTCCACTTTTGGAATTGCCGTTTGAATCACCAACGCCGCGCCATATTTTATTTGCGCCACAAAAGCGTGAGCGGCATAAACCCCGGCCTTTAATTTCGTGGCGTCGGGATGAATATCCAGATTCGCTGTTGGGTATCCCAGGCGACGCGCCACCCCTTCGCCGCGAATAACGATGCCGGAAAACATAGTGATGGAATCTAGAATTTGGAATCTAGAATTTGGAAAGTAAATCAAGTAATCTAACACTCTAGATTCTAAATTCCAGATTCTAAATTCTTTTTCAAAATTTCCATCGCCTTGGCCAATCCCAAATCAACTATCTCTGGCGTATCGCTCTGATTCTTTCCCAGTTTTCTGTCAAAAACTTTCTCCATCACGACATCGGGGATAATGCCATTGTGATCAATAAGCCGTCCTTTTGGGGTGTACCAATGCGCTATCGTCAATTTTAACGCTGACCCATCGGGAAGAACTTGAAAATCCTGAACCGATCCCTTGCCATAGGTTT
>JBBTRO010000132.1:0-3261 GCA_038065155.1 Patescibacteria group bacterium | reverse complement strand
CTGGGTGCCTGAGCCATTCCCTCTCTATACATTTCACCACTAGCCGAGAGGCCACACGACTCTGTCACAAAGCCGCTATTGCCGGTCGCCATCATCAGGCTGGGCCGTATATATAGACGGTTGACAACCGCAAAGATTATCACTCCGGTGCCGACTACGGCCACTATTATTCCAAAAAGTCTAGACCTGCTCATACTAGGCAACGTGCTTATCAATAAACTCTTTCATTTTTTCTTTCGACACACCGCCGACCAGCTTATCGGCCACTTGACCGTTTTTGAAGATGAGGAATGTGGGAATACTGAGTACTTGATATTTCCCAGCCATCATTTGGTTGTCATCAACATTTAATTTCCCAATTTTCAATTTGGAGGCATCATAACTTACAGCCAATTCCTCGACAATCGGTCCCATCATCTGACACGGCCCGCACCAGGGCGCCCAAAAATCGACAAATACCGGTACGTTTGATTGAAGAACCTCGGCGTCAAAATTCGCGTCGGTCAAAGTAAGTTCGGACATACATTGGAAATTAGGAAATAGAAATTAGAAATTAGAAATTAGGGACTTTTGTTGTCAATTAGATACCCCAGTTTCCAATTTCTAGTTTCTAGTTTCCTTTTCAATCTCTCCTTTGCTACCACCTCCTGCTTCCTGCTCGCCTGTGTTCTTCTTTACTTCCCCATAAAGAAACACCATTGACTGTTCCGCTCCATCGGGTCCGGGGAACTTTAGTATAAACCCTCTGTTCTCAATGTCAATAAAGGGACCGCCAATGGGACGTGAAGGGGCAAACTTCTCACCCACGACACCGCCCAGGCTTACACCCTGCATCAACTTGTCTCTAATGGCATCTTTTTTAGTCTCTGGGATAACAAAAATTGTTGCTTTGGTAAAATCGATCCTGCCACCCAACAAGTATGGATCAAATCCAGGGGATTCATTACTACCATCCTTTACATTCAAAGGATCCAAACTGCTTTTTGCCAGCCAGATATTGCGTGGTCCGATTTCACGGAACGCTTCGGCCAAGGCTTTTGTTATTGCGCCATAAATTTTACTTTTTTACATTTGCTCTCGGACCCGGGCAACTGTTTGACTATCCATCTCCATCTTGTCAGCCTCAGCTTCTTCTACTTTGGTTAATTTGTTTCCATGAAGATTAAGAAATTCTCTGGTATACAAAGGCGTCACGCTCACGTAGGTCGCTTCATCCTCGGTATTGGCCAGACGAACGCGCCACTCCCCTGTCCTCCCAGGCGATGGATCAAAGACGTCTAATTCTCTACCCCCAGCGCTTGGCGAATTTTTTTCAGATGCTTGATCATTCTGGTCTGGCTTCATCAAACGACCAATTTCGTCAGCTGTGCTCCCACCGATTCCACCACCAACTTCAGGTTGGATTTGATCTCGAAGCACACTTGATTATTTAAAAATAATTTTTCGGACTTTTGATTCCTCCGTGTAAATTTCCAAAACATCGCCTGTCTCGATTTTTATCTTCCCATCAAATTGAACACCGCATTCCGACCCGCTTGGTATTTCTTTCGCTTCCTGTTTACCGGATTTTACCACAGAAATTTTTCCAGTGCCAATTACCTCTCCACTGCGCTTCACTCGAGTGAGGGTATCTTTGGCGACCTTGCCATCCTCCACGCGCCCGCCGACGATCATGCTATTTTTGTCAGTGCGAAAAATCTGCATGACTTTGAAAATCCCCACCTCTTTGACAGTCGTTTCTTTGGGGAGCATCTTTTCAAGTTCGTCTTTGACCCAGTTGATCAGATCATAAATAATTTTGTAGCGTAAAAATGGCAAACTCTTCTCCCGAATGGCGGCGTCAGCATCGGGTGCGGCATTGACATGAAACCCGATAAGCATACCATTGCCCGCCTCGGCTTTGGCAACATCATCCACCGAAATATTCCCCAAACCCTTGCCAATAATTTTTACACCGACTTCATCATGGTGAATTTTTTCGAGCGAGCCAATGATCGCCTCGAGTGAGCCCAGCACGTCGGCCTTAATCACCAAATTCAGTGTCTTTTTCACTTTTTCTTCCTCGCCGCTCTCCCGTTCTTCCCGAGTAACAGTAGTTTTTTCAGCGCCGGTTTGCAGTGTGCGTTTGGCTTTGACATCAATATTTTTGGCGGTGCTAAGCGTGCCGATATCCAAAATATCACCGACCTCCGGCGCCACTTTGAAACCCAAAATCTGAGCCGGGGTCGAGGGCGGCGCCACTTCAATGAGTTCGGTGCGATAATCGCGCATGGCGCGCACCTTGCCGTAAATCTCATTGTTCACGACCAAAGCATCATTTTTTCGCAGTGTCCCCGATTGGACGAGTACCGTCGCTACCGGCCCGGCATTTTTGTCCACATGCGATTCGATAATGGTACCAACGGCCGGAATATGCGGATCGGCCTGAATCGTGGCCGTATTCAAATCAGCGACGAGCAGAAGGACGTCAAGGAGTTTGTCAATATTGAGATTGTTCTTGGCGGAAATTTCGACAAAAGGCACGTCGCCGCTCCAATCCTCGGGCTGTATTCCGCGATCAGCCAATTCGCGCTTTACGCGCGTCACGTCAGCACCGGTTTTATCAATCTTGTTGACCGCGACGACAAAGGGTAATTTGGCGGCGCGAATGATTTGAATGACCTCTTCGGTCTGTGGTTTCACGCCATCGTCGGCCGCCACGACCAAAATGGCAATATCCGCCACTTTGGCACCGCGGCTCCTCATGACAGTAAAGGCTTCGTGTCCGGGTGTGTCAATAAAGGTGAGCGCGCGCTGTTCGGCACTCTTTGGATCTTTCCAAATTGTTTGATAAGCGCCGATATGCTGAGTAATGCCGCCAGACTCGCCAGAAGCAATATTGGCTTTGCGGATCGTGTCCACAAGCGTGGTCTTGCCATGATCAACGTGCCCCATAACCACAATGACGGGCGCCCTAGGCTCCAAATTTTTTGCTTTTTGCAAAGCGGCTTCAATCGCACTCGCACGACTCTCTTCTTTGGAAGTATCGACCGCTGACCCGCCCTCCTCTCGCTTGGGGGTAAAACCCAGTTCTTCGGCCATAATCGCGGCCGTGTCATAATCAATATTCTGATTTTGATTCGCCAAAATGCCATTTTTCATGAGTTCCGTCATGACCGCCGTGACCGGGAGTTGCAAGCGTTCGGCAAAATGGCGGACAGTAATGAGCGATGGCAATGACACGCTCTGCCCTTGTTCGCGGCGAAGCTCTTTTTCTTTTTG
>JBBTRO010000131.1:0-3649 GCA_038065155.1 Patescibacteria group bacterium | reverse complement strand
GCGCCCGGAATACGGATATTAAAGACCCGAGTGTTGGCCGAGTTGGTGAAAAACAATCGAACCACGTCATTTTTATTCACTTGAAGTCGGTAATCGATTTCACCATTCACGAGCATCACATTGCCAAACCGACCCATAAGGGCGTGGGTGGCGATAGCCTTATCAAACGGTGTTTGACCGTTCTCAAGATAGATATCATCAAGAAACAGATACTCAGCGCGGTCAACCGGCGAATAGTAATTCGGGTTATCGGGCGCCACGACATAATTCCCGTACATACCCAATTCTTGCGTATAATCTTCCCGAATGTGCGGATGGTACCAATACACGCCTTCATCGGGAAATTTAATTTTGTAGGTAAAAGAATCACCGGGTTTTATCTCCTTCTGCGTCACATCTGGCACGCCATCAAATTCGTTCGCGAGCCGAACGCCGTGTGAGTGGATCGTCGTTGGCACATCAATCTTGTTTGTAAAACGCAGGGTGATCTCCGTTCCTTTTGGTGCGCGGATAAGCGGCCCGGGAATTGAGCCGTTGTAGGCCAGCATGCGAATTTCGCGGTTGCCGATCTTTTTCTTTACCACCTCGGCAGTCAAGTCGTATGTGTCACCGTCTTTGAGGTCAACAATCTGCATTTGTTTGGCCTCCGGTAGATAGGCAAGATACTCTACTCCCAACGCGATAACAATGATGAAACCGAGGGTACCAAAAATAACGAGATGTATTCTATTCATAGAATGAGAGCAAGAAGAATAAAAAATCCAATAGTGCACAGGACAAGAATCGCGTTTACAACGCCAAAGAAAAAAACTGCTTTGGCCGGGAACTGATATGGCGTGATCGGCTGTTGCTTTGCGGCCAGATCAAAATCAGGATCGTTGAGTTGATAATTTGTCATATTAATTTATTTTTTTGCGCTTCAATAAAAGAGAATTAGAGACGACGGATATTGAACTCGTCGCCATGGCAACCGATGCGAATATGGGGTTAAGAAGAATGCCCCAGAAAGGATACAGCGCTCCCATGGCCACTGGAATCAGAATCACATTATATCCGAACGCCCAGACAAGATTCAATCTGATTGTCCGCATGGTTTTTTTTGACAACACGATTGCCGACGCTACTGATTGCAAATCCTTATTGATAATGGTGATATCGGCGGCTTCAATCGCTACATCGGTGCCGCTGCCCATGGCAATACCAACATCCGCGGCCGCAAGCGCCGGCGCATCATTGATGCCGTCCCCCACCATGGCGACAACTCTCCCTTCGGCCTGAATTTTTCTCACCTCGGCTTCTTTTTGATCGGGCAATACGTCGGCGAGAACTCTAGTAATGCCAACCTTCTTTGCGATGGCATTCGCAGTGCGTTCATTATCGCCGGTTATCATGATGACTTCAATGCCAAGATCCTGCAACCGTTTTACCCCTTGGACGGAAGTTTCTTTGAGCGTATCCGCCACGGCAATGAGACCAATTAACTCTCCTTGAATTGCAAGCATCATCACGGTCTTGCCTTCGTGTTCCAATATTTCTATCTGCGCCTGCTCCTCGGTCAAAACAATATTTTCTCTTGCCATGAGCCGCCTATTTCCAAGCACCGCCTGTTTACCATCGACAGTACCCACGACACCATGCCCAGGGATGGCTTGAAAGCCTTCGACTTTACTTAGGGCAAGTTTTTTTGATTCAGCGGCCAAGACGATCGCTTCTGCCAGTGAGTGCTCCGACCCCTTTTCAAGCGATGCGGCAATTTGCAAAAGATTCAATTGATTTCTATTTTCTATCACATCCGTCACCTCTGGCTTGCCTTTGGTGAGCGTCCCGGTTTTGTCAAAGATAATCGTATTCACCTTGTGGGCGATTTCTAGGCTCTCGGCATCCTTGATAAGGATACCATTTTCCGCTCCTTTGCCAGTTCCGACCATAATAGCCGTTGGGGTAGCTAGCCCCATAGCGCACGGACAAGCGATAATAAGGACAGCGACAGTGTTGAGCAGTGCAAAAATGAGAGATGGGGCTGGTCCAAAATTATACCACGCCACAAATGTGCCAATCGATAGCATAATGACAATCGGCACGAAATACGATGAGACAAGATCAGCCAGACGCTGAATCGGCGCTTTGGAGCCCTGGGCTTCCTGCACCAGTTTAATGATCTGGGCGAGCATGGTATCGGCTCCCACTTTCGTGGCCTTGAATATGAAGGTGCCAGTTTTATTGATGGTGGCCCCAACGACAGTATCCCCTTTGGCTTTGTCAACTGGAATGCTTTCGCCGGTAACCATGGATTCATCAATGCTTGACTCCCCCTCCTCAATCACTCCATCAACCGGAATTTTTTCGCCCGGACGAACGCGGATCACATCGCCAATCTTCACATCACTGATCGGAATATCAATTTCTTTGCCACTCCGAATGACTCGGGCCGTTTTTGCCTGCAGGCCAATCAATTTTTTGATGGCCTCCGACGTACCAGCCTTTGCCCTGGATTCAAAGTAGCGACCAAGGAGAATGAGGCCGATAATAATCGTGGCCACGTCAAAATACGGAAATGGCTCGATGCCGACACTTTCGACCACCGCGGGCAGAGTAGTGACAAAAACCGAGTATGCATAAGCCACCGTCGTACCAAGGGCAACCAGCGTATCCATGTTTGCTGTTCGGTGCCGCAGTGCCGAAAGACTGGCTCGATAAAAACTCCAACCCACCCAAAACTGAACTGGGGTGGCCAAGATAAGCTGTACCCAGAAATTTCGCAATAGCACCGGGGCGGTTTCCATGAGACCAGGGAAACTTCCCCAGAGAATGAGCGCGCCAAATACAAGGCTTACTGCCACCTTGAGACGTAAACTCTTCATTTCTTTTTGCTTCTCTTTTTGCGCTTCATCGTCTGATTTGCCATCTTCAGCCATCACCGCCTGGTACCCGACACTCGCCACTGCCGAGGCCACATCCTTGTCCGTTACCCGCTCTTCATCATACGTGATCGTCGCTTTTGTCGTGGCCAAATTAACTGTAGCTTCGGAAACACCCTGAACTTCTTTGAGAGCGTCTTCCAATAGATTCACGCACGAGGCGCAGTGCATGCCTTTGATTGAAAATGTCTTTTTGGCTTTCATAGGAAGGATTAGGTAACAATAATTTTTCCGTGATACATATTCATCCCGCAGGCAAAGGCGTACTCGCCCGCTTTTTCTGGCGTGATTTCGACCGTTACTTTTTGATTGAGTGGAAGATACCGGCGAATTTTGAAGTCGCCCAAAACAACTTCTTCCAGACAGCTTGAGGGATCCTGGCGAATGAAATCAATCTTCGTAGTTTTCCCTTTGGGGATGGATATGACTTCTGGCGAATAGCCGCCTTTTACAATTATATCAACCGAATCTAACACCGCCACGGCCTTTTGTTTTTTCATGAGAAAAAACCAGTATATGAACATGATACCAAGAGCGCCCGCAATGGTCACAATGATGTTATCTAATTCCATAGAGATTAGGTGTTAGGTTATAAAACAGTGAAACTGCCGCGGAACATGCCCATCGAACAGCTAAACGCCACCTCGCCCGGCGTTTGAGGGGTGAATTCAATTTTATTGATTCCTTGATCCAAGACTTGCTGGATGCCAAGCTCGCGCGATACCAAAACG
>JBBTRO010000130.1:0-9729 GCA_038065155.1 Patescibacteria group bacterium | reverse complement strand
GGCGACACCTTGTGTTTTATCGAGGTAAAAACCCGAGACAGAAATGACGGCTCGGCCGAACGCGCCACGCAAGAAGGCGAAAAACTGAATCGAATCAAAAACGCGGCCAAATATTATTGCCTCAATAATAACGTGGCGATGGAAACCACACCGATTCAATTTGAACAAGTCAGCATCTACAACGATTCCGACATTTCGGACCCGATCATTCGACACTTTGTCATCCCAATCGATTAAACGAAAAAGCCCCGCACCGAAGGTCCACACAGTTTGTGCGAGACTTTTTCGGGCGGGGACCGCTCAGAGAGAAGTGCCGGCGACGCTAGGGCGTAGTCTGTTCGAGAAATTCGATAACGGTGATCGGATGCGACAGCCGAAGCTCCCCATTCCGAATCCTATCGATAGCGCTCCGAAGCCGATTCAGATCCCCTTCGGGGAGACCCGGCCGGCCAGACGCATCTGGTTTACTGAACTCCAACGCCGTGATCGCGGCGACGACGAACCGAGTCGAAGCCTCGTTCGTGTTTCGTTGCCACGAATTGTAAACATCCATTTTATCTCTACCTCCCTTGGTGAGTTGGCCATCATTTAACCGGATCTTAAGGCAAAAGTCAATCCTCTATTTGACACTCAACCACTTCTGTGCTATACTTATATTCATTAAAGTAACCTAGATACCCTACGGTTACTTTTTTGTTTACAAAATTTTTAATCTGGAATCTTAAATCTTTAATCTTCAAGTATGCCCTCCGACATCACCAAAGCCATCCAATTCCTGTGCACAGAAAAAGGTCTTACCTACGAAATCGTCTTAGAGGCGCTGGAACAAGCGCTGGGCGCGGCATACCGAAAAGATTTCGGCAATCGGGCGCAAAATATCAAAGTAAAATTCGATCCAGAAACGAGCGATATGGAAGTGTGGGATGAAAAAGAAGTCGTCGCCGATATTGCCGAGGAGGAGCTGGAAAAAGCACAGACAGAGTTGACCGCGCGCCGCGAAGCGGCCGAAAAAGCCGGTCGAGAACTGACCGAAGAAGAAACGGCCGATTTGGTGCGCTTCAACCCGAAGACGCAAATCATGATAACCGAAGCCAAGACTCACAAAGCGGACGCCCAGATTGGCGAAATCATCAAAATTCCTCTGACCGTCCCATCGGATTTTGGTCGCATGGCCGCGCAGACCGCCAAACAGGTGATTATCCAAAAACTGCGCGAGGCCGAACGCAACAGCGTATTTGAAGACTTCAAAAATCAAGAGGGGTCGATCGTGCAAGGCACGGTACAGCGCCGGGATAGAAGCGGCGCGGTGATTGTGGATTTGGGTAAAATTACTGGCTTAGTGCCAGCGAATGAGCAAATTTTCCGCGAGCAGTACCGACCGGGAGGCCGGATGCGCTTTTTTGTCCTGTCGGTCGCTATGGGTGCGCGCGGGCCGGAAATACTTCTATCACGAACCAACAACAAAATGGTCGAAACCGTCTTCCGCCAGGAAATCCCTGAAATTGCTGATGGCGCGGTGGAAATCAAAGGCATTGCCCGAGATGCCGGCAACCGGTCCAAAGTGGCTGTCTTTACGAGCGATACCGGCATTGATCCGATCGGCTCGTGCATTGGCCAGCGCGGCAGCCGCATTACGACCATCATCGAAGAATTGGGCGGCGAGAAAATTGATATCATCCAATACAGTGATAACCCAACTGAATATATCAAACATGCGCTTTCCCCTGCGAAAGTAAGCAGTGTTAAGCTGGATGAAACCACGAAAGAAGCCTCTGCCGTGCTTCCCGCTGATCAATTCTCCCTCGCGATCGGCCGCGGCGGACAAAACGTACGGCTCGCCGCCGCGCTAACGGGCTGGAAGATCAAAGTGGTGGAAGAAGGCAATGAAAGTGTGGTGGTGAGTAGTGAGGACGAACAAGTACCCGCCGAAGCCCCAACAACAGAATCTGCCCAAGAGCAACCAGCAGAAGAAAAGAAGGAATAATAAACAAGCGCCCCGAAAAGGGGCGCTTTTGTCTTGAAAAAAAACGTTAGGGGTGCTATAATTTCTTCACCCTTATCACCTCATCACCTTACCACGTTATATGCAGTCTATCTTCCAAACCATCCTCTTCCAGCCGATTTTTAATCTTCTCGTTTTCATCTACAATTTCATACCTGACATTGGCATTGTCATCGTCATTCTTACCATTGTTATCAAAATTATTTTGTACCCGCTGAACTCGGCCACGATCAGGGCGCAAAAAGCCATGACCGATCTCCAGCCCAAGGTGGATGAAATAAAAAAGAAGCATGCTGACAACAAGCAATTGGCCAACATGGAGGTTCTAAAAATGTACCAAGAGAATAAGATCAACCCCTTTGGCTCTTGTTTGCCACTCCTCATTCAACTGCCGATCCTCATTGCTTTGTACTGGGTCCTGCAGGCTGGGCTGACGACCGATGTGAGCGGCGTGGCCAAAAGTCTGGAATCACTCTATTCATTCGTGCGGAGTCCCGGCAGTATCAACACCGTAACTCTAGGATTATTTGATTTAAGCCAAAAAGGCAATTATGCGCTATCTTTGCTCGCTGGCGCCGCGCAATTTTGGCAATTCAAAATGATGACCCGAAAACATCCGCCAAAAGAGGCTGGAGCCGCTGGGAAAGACGAAGATATGGCGGCCATGATGAACAAGCAAATGCTTTACCTCATGCCTGCCATGACCGTATTTATCGGCGTCAGCCTTCCGGCCGGTCTGGCACTCTACTGGCTGGTATCGACGGTACTCACCGCATTGCAACAGTTGGTGGTGTTTAAACGTACCCCAGCACCTGAGCACCCCAGCACCTGAACACATGTTTTACGGATTCAAAAAGTGCTCAGGTGCTTAAGTGCTAAAGTGCTCAGGTGACAACTATGCGTATCACTCTCAAACAAATCAAATCCCTACCCGTCGAAACCGCCTCTGGTACGGCGCTAGGTCATGTTCACGATCTCGTAATTGATATTGACACGCACTTTATCGTTCAATACGAAGTTCATTCCTCCCTTCTTAGCGGCCATCGGTCATACCTTATCAACCGCGAGCAGGTGTTGTCGGTCACAAAAGAAAAGATCGTTGTAGCCGATACTGCCGCCACCGAAAACGCCAAGCCCGCGTCCGGCAAAGCGGGCATCCAACCAGAACCGATTGCGATGAGAAAAAGCCACTAAGGTATGGCAATAGCGCAAACTCTCGCTTACTTTGATATCTTTGACTACCCGCTCACTGCCACTGAATTGTACGCCTACCTGTGGCATCACTCTGCCATCAATCAAAGCGCATTTCTCGAGACTTTAGAAAAAGCAAAGAACAGCGGCATAGTAGAACAAAAGAATGGATACTACTTCCTCCCCGGCCGAGAAGATTCCATTTCCGCACGCGAACGCGCTGTTCGCCATGTTGCTCACAAACTCGATCGGGCTAAACGAGCTGGAAAATTGATCCGATACCTGCCGTTTTTGCAGGCGATGTTCGTGTGCAATACGGTGGCGGCCGGCTGTTCGGACGAGACGAGCGATATTGATGTGCTAATAGTCGTAAAGCAGGGGCGCATCTGGCTCACTCGTCTTTTTGTAACCGGGCTCCTTGGCCTTTTCGGCCTGCGGCGGACAAAGAAAAAAATCGTCAATCAAATCTGTTTAAGTTTTTACCTCACCGATACTAATCTCAACCTTCAGTCCATTGCTCTAAAAGAAGCGGACATCTACCTGTGCTACTGGATACGGCAACTTCTGCCTGTCTACGATCCGTCCAACCTATACCAAAAAATTCAAGACGCAAATCGCTGGGTGAACCAGTGGGTAGCACCCAATGCTCCATACCAGCTTATTGACCGCTATCGCGCACCTGATACAAGATTGTCTTCTGCGGTAAAAAACCTATTCACCGCGTTCTGGTCTGGCCGCTATGGTGACATAATTGAATCCCAGGCCAAACAAATCCAGCAAACGCACATGAAATTCCACCCGCCCGTGCCCTCGGAAAATCCGCGATCAGTCATTATGAATGATGCCATGCTGAAATTCCATGAAAACGATCGACGGGAGTATTTTCGAGATGAGTGGAGAAAACGAATTTCTAATTTTTAATTAAACATTTAAAAATTGAAAATTAGAAATTGAAAATTTCATGTCTTTCTTAAACAAAAAATATTCTTTACATTATCTTCTGCAGACAACTCTCTGCCTTCTTCTCTTTCTTCTCCCTTGGCAAACCATTTGGATTACCAAAGAGCAATTTTTTAATGGTAGTAAGTGGGAATACGGAACACTTGGTTTTTACGCAACTCAAGGACTGCTGTGGTTTTGCGTTATTCTATTTATCACTCTGACGTGGCAACAGATCAAGGAAAGAAAGGCAGCCGGCACCTTCCATTTTGCCTGGACGCCAGAACGCCGTTTCATAATCGCCTGCGCCGCGTTTATCGGCTACGTTTTTCTTTCGACCCTCTGGTCAATCGATCGCGCAGTGGCCTGGCAACACGCCATCTGGATCATGGAAGCGTTTCTTCTGTTTTTTATGATCGCAGCCCAAACCATGACTTACGGCTTAAGGCTTACGGCTTACGGCTTTATCTCTGGCACTCTCATCCAAAGCATTCTTGGTATTTGGCAATTTCTCACGCAATCAACCTTCTCCTCTACTCTCCTCGGCCTCACCGCGCATCCAGCCTGGGCAGCTGGCACGAGCATTGTCTCGACGATCAATGAAGGCCGGTGGCTACGAACCTATGGCGCATTCCCGCATCCGAATATGCTCGGCGGATATTTGGTCATGAGTCTAATTATCGTAGATTTACTTCTTCTAAAAAAACAACAAAATACTTCATACAACGATAATAGAAATCCGAAATCCGAAATCCGAAATCCGAAACAAATTTCAAAAAAACAAAAAATTTTAAATTTTGAATATTTGAATTTTGATATTGTTTCGAATTTCGTGCTTCGAATTTCGGATTTCATTATCCTCACCGCTCTTTTCTTCACATTCTCCCGCTCGGCTTGGCTGGCCGCGGCAATTTGGATTTTTACAACCGCTTTTGAAAACTGGAAACTCCTGCCTGCCGGCAAGGCAGGAAAAACTGAAAACTTATCGCCTATAGCATATCGCCTATTTTTAATCGGCATCCTCACCCTCATTTTTTCTCCCCTAGTATTTACTCGTTTTCATACGACGACGGCCAACGAAACCCGCTCTTACACTGAACGCATCAGCGGCTATGGCGAAGCAGTTTCAATCATAACACAACAACCGTTTGTCGGCGTCGGCATAGGAAACTACACTGCCAAACTCCACAAAATAAATCCAACCCTGCCAGGCTACGCCTATCAGCCGGTACACAATGTACCGCTATTATCCCTGTCCGAGCTGGGAATTTTTGGCATACTTCTCTTGGTCTTGGCTATCGCCAGTTTCATCAGATTTCACGTATCACGTATCACGTATCACGTATCAATAGTTAAATGGTACGTGTTATGTGGTACGTGTTATGTGGCACTCACCCTCTTCGATCATTACCTCTTCTCTTCCCATACCGGACTTCTCTTAACCGCGGTCTTTTTTGCCCTTGTCCCCAAACTCTCCACAGATCATCCACATCATTCACTGGACAAAGCTCAGCTGTAAGTGAGAAGATACGCCTACACTAGAGTCTAGAGGCGGTGACAAGCACATCGCGCACGCCATCGAGTTCGTGTGTTTTCGACAGGCATCACGACCTCATATATGGACGGCGCCTTGAGCTTGTTACCACCTTTGGGCTTTTTTTGTTACTCGCCCGAACCCACCGAATGGTTATGCGGCGGGCAGAGAGGCGGATAACCTGTGGAATACTCACCCCCAACCCTCTTGACACTCATCTAAAAAAGAGTAAGATACTCCTAGTAATTATCACTCACCTACCAAGAGTGATAACACTTAACCACTATTTAATTAAACTTTATGGCGCCAAAAATCAAACCCCTAGGTGATCGCGTGGTCATTAAACCACTCGAAAAGGAAGAAATAACTGCATCCGGGATCGTGCTCCCTGATACGGTCGAAAAAGAAAAAAAAGCCGAAGGCGTAATTATCGCTGTTGGCCTAGGCAAACTTTTGGACAATGGTACGCGCGCTGTGATGGAGGTAAAAGTCGGCGATGTAGTCCTCTTTGAAAAATGGGGTGGTGAAGAAGTCGAGATCGACGACGTCGAATACAAAATCGTCAGCGCCGAAAAAATCCTCGCCGTTTTGGAAAAATAAAAATTTCCAGATTCTAAATTCTAGATTCTAAATTCCATTAATCCTATGGCCAAACAAATCAAATTCAACGAAGACGCGAGACAAGCGCTGATGCGCGGCGTTGATATTCTCGCCAATACGGTAAAGGTAACGCTCGGTCCCAAGGGCCGCAATGTCGTACTCGACAAAGGCTTTGGCGCGCCAACCATTACCAAAGATGGCGTGTCGGTAGCAAAAGAAATTGAACTCGAAGATAAATTTGAAAACATCGGTGCTGAACTGGTTAAAGAAGCAGCCAGCAAGACCAACGACGTTGTCGGCGATGGCACGACCACCGCGACCGTCTTGGCGCAAAGCATTATCAAAGAGGGCTTGAAACTGGTAGCGGCTGGAGCTAATCCAGTCGCCTTGAACCGCGGATTGCACAAAGGCACCGAGGCAGTTATCGCCGAACTCCAGAAAAAAATATCCAAAAAAGTTGAGCAGGATGAAATTGCCAACGTCGCTGCTATTTCCGCCAATGATCGTGAGATTGGAGAAAAAATCGCCGCGGCCATGAAGGAAGTTGGTGAAGACGGCGTCATTACTGTAGAGGAATCACAGTCCTTTGGTATGTCGATTGAAACCGTAAAGGGTATGCGTTTCGACAAAGGCTATATCTCGCCCTACATGATTACCAATGCGGATCGAATGGAGTCAGAATACCAAGACCCATATATTTTAATTACTGACAAAAAAATCTCATCGGTGGATGACATGCTCCCAGTCCTCGAGAAGGTCGCTCAGAGCGGCCGCAAAGATCTGGTGATCATCTCCGAAGATGTCGATGGTCAAGCGTTGGCGACCATTGTTGTCAACAAACTCCGGGGCACGTTCAATGTGCTCGCCGTCAAAGCCCCGGGCTTTGGGGATCGCCGAAAGGAAATGCTCCAGGACATAGCCACATTGACCGGTGGCAAAGTCATTACCGAAGAGGTCGGTTTAAAACTTGACAAAGCCGAACTTTCTGACCTCGGCCGCGCGCGCAAAGTGACCGCGACAAAAGAATACACTACCATTGTCGAAGGCAAAGGCGATGCGGGCGCCATCAAAGATCGCGTTGCCCAAATCAAAAAACTTATTGAACAAACTGACTCTGACTTTGATAAAGAAAAACTTCAGGAACGTTTGGCCAAATTGGCCGGTGGTGTCGCCGTCATCAAAGTCGGTGCCGCGACTGAAACAGAAATGAAGGAAGTCAAGCACCGCATCGAGGATGCAGTTGGCGCCACGAAGGCGGCAGTAGAAGAAGGCGTCGTCGCCGGTGGCGGCGTTGCGCTGATCCGCGCCTCCCGCGCTTTGGATAATTTGAACGACCTCACCAACGAAGAACTTGTTGCTGTCAATATCCTGCGCCGCGCGCTCGAGGAACCGATTCGCACGATCGCCAACAACGCCGGCAAAGAGGGCGCCGTGGTCGTGGATGAAGTAAAGAAAGCCAGCGGCAACTTTGGTTTCAATGCCGAGACCGGCACCTATGAACCAGATATGGTGGTCGCGGGCATCATTGACCCGACCAAAGTCACTCGCTTTGCCCTGGAAAACGCAGTATCCATTGCCGGCATGTTCCTTACGACCGAGGCTGTGGTTACTGATCTACCCAAGAAAGAAGAGGCCGGTGGCGGCATGCCAGGTGGTATGGGTGGAATGGGTGGTATGGGTGGAATGATGTAAACTTCACACGAATAACGCGCCAATAACGCCAATGTACGCTAACAAACCCGCCTAGGAGGCGGGTTTGTGTTTAACAATGCCCTCTCCTCGTAGGAGATGGGCGCGGGGTGAGGTCTCGGCGCGGGTAAAAATAGTTGACTTTATTTTCATTATTGAAGTTAAAAAGATAGCAAAAAACTAGAAAACAATCAAAAAATCTTTTCTGCAAACACTCGTTGAGACCCCACCCTGCCCTCCCCTACGAGGGGAGGGAATTTTGTTTATTATTTTTTTTGTGATGCCGCACAAACTCAATCACGCCCGGCAAAAGCGAGACAAAAATGATACCTAGAATCACCAATGTAAAGTTCTCTTGGACAATCGGTACATTACCAAACAGATACCCAGCACCGAGACAAATGCCAACCCAAGCGATACCGCCAATCACGTTATACGCGATAAATACCGGATAGTGCATCTTGCCAATCCCGGCCACAAAGGGCGCAAAGGTACGAATAATCGGCATAAACCGAGCCATAATAATGGTTTTTTTGCCGTGACGCTCAAAAAATTGCTCGGCTCGCATGAGATACGCTTTATTAAGAAATCGAACATCATCACGCTGGAATATTTTTGGACCAATATGCCGGCCGATCAAATAATTGACCGTATCCCCTACCACTGCCGCCACCGAAAGCGCCGCAAACAGCCAAAAAATATTCAACGATCCGAGCGCCGCGAGCGCACCCGCCGCAAATAGGAGTGAATCGCCAGGCAAAAACGGAGTAACGACTAGCCCCGTTTCGAAAAAAATGATTAAAAAAAGAATACCATAAATCCACGCGCCGTATTCAGTTGCAAATACTGCCAGATGCGTATCAACCTCGGCAAAAAAAGAAAAAAATGTTTGAAACAATTGGAGCATGTTACTTTTATTGATAAACGAAATTCGCTCGGCTCCCGCTCCGTTACTCCTTAAACCAACAGGAGTAACAAATTGAGCCAGGCGAAATTTGTTCAATGGAAAAAGTACGCTAATCATACGACACGCAGTATAGCATGTCAATGTATGGTATAATATTTAAAATTCTTCAATTATGGCCGAACTATTCATCCAACTGACAATAATCATTGGCATCGCCACACTCGCGGCGCTTTCTGTTCGTCTTTTGCGTCAGCCATTTATTATTGCCTACCTCGCCACAGGCATCGTCGCTGGACCGGCGCTGTTCAATCTTCTGTCCGCTCATCAAGAAATTTACGACATTTTTGCCCATCTCGGCGTCATTTTACTTTTGTTTGTCGTGGGATTAAGTCTCAATCTCAATCATATAAAGCAAATCGGCAAGGTCGCCGTTGTTGTTGGCATTATACAATGCATTATCACCAGCGGTCTGGGATTTTTTCTCCTCTACGCTCTTCGACTCCCCTTCATGACCGCAATATTTATTGCCATTGCCGCGACGTTTTCGAGCACAATCATCATTACCAAGCTCCTCGGCGATAAACGCGATACCGATGCGGTCTATGGCCGCTACACGATCGGCCTCATGGTGGTCCAAGATGTCATTGCTATCCTTATTTTGTTATTTCTTACCACTAGCCACTTGCAGTCAGCGCCGTTCATAATTTTTTTTATATTTTTTCTCAAAGCCATTGTCCTCGTCGCGCTTCTCTTTATTGTGGCCAAATATCTATTACCGTATATTCTTGACCGCATTGCTGGATCTGGAGAACTGCTACTTTTGTTTACCGTGAGCTGGTGTTTTGTAGTTGCCCCCGGGATTTACTT
>JBBTRO010000129.1:2212-4349 GCA_038065155.1 Patescibacteria group bacterium | reverse complement strand
GCCGAAATGAAGGGGCAGCTTGAAGACCTCGCGTTTCAATACGTATACCCCACCGAATTTCAACGAGTCCGCGCTCTCATGGAAGAAAAATTAAAAGGCAAAGAGACCCAGCTTCGGCAAACCATGCAGCGCGCCGAAGAAGAATTAAAGCGTGCCGGAGTTCCTTTGATTTCGATTGCTGGGCGCAACAAGCGGTTGTATAGCTTTTACCAAAAACTTGTCCGAAAGGACAATGATGTCGCCAAAGTGTATGACCTGGTCGCGATCCGCATCATTGTGCCAACCGTCGCTGACTGCTACGCGACCTTGGGAATTTTGCACAAATTATGGAAACCCATGCGCGGACGCATCAAGGATTATATTTCCCAGCCAAAGCCCAATCACTATCAGTCGCTCCATACCACGATCTTTGACGACAACGGAGAAAGCGTTGAATTCCAAATCCGTACGCCAGAAATGCAAGAAGAAGCCGAGTTCGGTATCGCGGCGCATTGGCATTATGATGAACATGGCTCACGACTCCCCATGCGCGAACTCCGCTGGGTAAAAGAATTGGCCGAAATCCAAAAAGAAATGCTCTCAAAGCTCTCTGACTTGGAAGAAATCAAGGTGGATTTTCTCTCCAGCCGTATTTTTGTTTTTACCCCAAAAGGTGATGTGATTGACCTGCCCGAAGACTCAAGCCCCGTCGACTTCGCGTATCACATTCATAGCCAGATCGGCGACAAGTGCACCGGCGCGCGAGTGAATGATAGACTGGTCAGCCTAGATACGCCACTCAAAAACGGTGATGTGGTCGAAATTGTCGTGGACAAAAACCGCAAAGGCCCGAGTGAAGACTGGCTCGAGTTTGTGAAAACCCATACCGCCAGATACCACATCAAATCAGCACAGAAATCCAATCTGACACAATGGTTGAAGAGTGTGTTAACAAAAAAATAGAATCTGGAATTTGGAATCTAGAATCTAGAAACGATTAGTGTGTCGATCCACAACAAAATCTAAATTCCAGATTCGAGATTCCAGATTCCTACGTGAGTTCTCCCATCAATCTCTTAAACTCTTCTTTCGAATAATACGTAATCGTGATCGTCCCCTGTTCGCCGCGCGCTGTGATGCGAACTGAGCTGCCCAGGCGATCTTGAATCAGCTGTTCTTGAGCCGTGAGATTGGGATCGCGTCGGACTGAACCTTTTCGAGATCCAACGGCATGAGCGGCAATGGCTCGCTCCACATCTCGGACAGAAGCTCGCTCGCCGATCATTTCGGAAAAAATTTTCAATTGTTCATCCGGGCTTTTAAGGCTCAAAATCGCTTTGGCCTTGCCCACGCTGATTTTTCCGTCCGAGAGGGCTTTTTGAATCGGTTCGGGAAGATCCAAGAGACGAACCGTGTTCGCGATTTGACTGCGGCTTTTGCCAACGCGCTCTGACACCGCTTCCTGAGTCAAACCGAATTCAGCCATGAGCCGCTCATAGGCAAAGGCCTCTTCAATCGGGTTCAAATTCTGCCGCTGGATATTTTCGATCAGCGCCAATTCCAATTTCTCCTGCCGCGTCGCGCCACGCACAATCGCTGGGACCGTTGCCAGGCCGGCAATCGTCGAGGCGCGCAAACGTCGCTCGCCCGCGATGAGTTCATATCCGCCGTCCTCTCGCTCGGTCACGATAAGCGGCTGTAAAATGCCGTGCAATTTGATGGAGTTCACCAATTCTTCAAGCTCCGCGTGAGAAAACTCTTTACGCGGCTGTTCGGCATTCGGCGTAATTTCCGTGATCGGGATATGCCAAATTTTGTCCGTATCCGAAGATTGGCCCGTTTCTTTGTGAATAATGCCTCGTTTTTGCTGAGGAATGAGGGAACTGAGACCTTTGCCAAGTGCCATACAAAATTGTTAAATTCGAAATTCGAAGCACCAAATCCGAAATAATTTCAAATACTCAATACCAAAACATTTTGAATATTTGATTTGAATTTTGGTATTGTTTCGGATTTATAGTTGGTGCTTTTCTAGTATCTCCTCTGCCAATCTCTCATACGCCCTAGCTCCTTTCCCATGCGGCTCGTAGTGGAGAATTGATTTGCCAAAACTGGGCGCTTCGGCGAGGCGGACTGTGCGCGGAATAACACTGCGGAA
>JBBTRO010000129.1:0-2202 GCA_038065155.1 Patescibacteria group bacterium | reverse complement strand
GGGAAAATATTTATAGAGTTCATTCATTACGTCTTCGGACAGCCGCGTGCGCTTGTCAAACATGGTAATGACTGCGCCCAAAATTTTGAGCTCTGGTTTCAAATGCGTCTGGACCAATTGAATCGTCTCGAGAAGCTGTCCCAAACCCTCCAGTGCGTAATACTCGGCTTGAACCGGAATCAAAAGTTCATCCGCGGCAACCAGGCTATTGACTGTGAGAAGTCCTAAGCTCGGCGGACAGTCAATCACGACATAATCATACGCGTGCTTTATTTCCTCCAAAAGATCTCGAAGCTGATGCTCACGCCGCTCGACATCGACGAGCTCAATATTGGCGCCGGCCAAATTCGCGGTGGCCGGCGCAATGCGCAAACCCTCGTGACCGGTGTTATGAATAATATCATGAAAACGCTTTTGTTTCGATAATGCTTCATAAATGCCATGTTCCAAAGTATTTTTCACGACCCCAAGTCCGCTCGTCGCGTTGCCCTGCGGATCCATGTCAACGAGAAGCACAAACTTTCCCATTTCAGCCAAATACGCCGCCAGATTCACTGCCGTCGTCGTCTTCCCCACGCCGCCTTTTTGGTTGACAATGGTGATGATGCGGGTCATACACATGCGAACTGCGAAAAATCCGAAAGTGCGAAAGGTGAAATTGGATATATATTTCGCAATTTCGCAAGTTTTCGTAGTTCGCATGTTATTATACATCACATTGACAAACCGAGCAAAGGAAGATATAGTGTTTGCACAAAAGCCGTTGTGGCGGAATTGGTAGACGCACGGGACTCAAAATCCCGCGACCGCAAGGTCATGAGAGTTCGATTCTCTCCGACGGCACTCAGAAGTAAATGTCAAATTTTTTGGGGCGACGGCGATCAAATCATATGGTTCCCCCCAAGTAAAAATCAGGCGGCGGTTTTGTAACCGGTGGTTCGAGCCGATCTTTTTCAGAAATGTTGTCATATCGTGGTAATTATTTTCTTCCAATAATTTCGCGGCTTGATTGAGCGAATTTACAAACGCCCGAGCCGGTTCGAGCCACGACAGTCCTTTCTGTTCAAAATCTGCCATTTGCTCAAGAAGCTCCTTCTTTTCTAAGAGGAGTTTCTGTTTTCTGCCGGTATATTCTTCTGTGGATAGAATGTCTTTCAGATACACATCCAAGAGCTTCTCAAGTTGTGTTTCAATGACAGACAATTCTGCTTTCAGATTTTGAACAGTTACTCTACTTTGCTTCTTAGCACAGTCTTCTTCTTTGTTGAGTTCAATCAATACTTCCCCTGCGTCGTGGCTCAACAAAGAAACTTCTTGAAGTGCCTCTCGTATTTGCTCAAGCAGTTGTTCTTCTCTCACATAATGCTTTTCTTGACACACGCCTTTCTTTTTGGTGCAGCGGTAGTACGTATGTCCTTTCTGGACTTCAGCCGTAATGGCTCCAGTGCAAGAAGCGCATTTCATAAGACCAAGAAAAGCAAAGTCATGCTTCTTGTGCTTGTGTGGTTTGCCTCGTTCACGAAGTTTTAATTGGACTGCATCAAAAAGTTTCTTTGAAATAATCGGCTCGTGCGTCCCTTCATGAATTTCCCCACCATATTTCATAAGACCAATGTAGAAAATATTTTGGAGAATGAAATATACTTTTGCCAGAC
Source organism: Patescibacteria group bacterium (assembly GCA_038065155.1). Lineage (GTDB taxonomy): Bacteria > Patescibacteriota > Patescibacteriia > Magasanikbacterales > UBA922 > JAHFIC01. Next base: position 547 of record JBBTRO010000129.1, on the reverse strand, counting down.
AAATACCTTTACCAGTGCTCCCCTTTAGACCATGTTCCTGACACCAATTTGCGAGAGAATGTAGGGTGTAATCTCCGGTCGTATACAGCTCAAAGATTTTTTTAACTTTTGATGCCTTCTCTGTGTCTACATCAATGCCTCTGGTTCTTGCATTGTTCAAGTATCCCACCGGTGCCCAGCCTGGCCATACCCCATTGCGTATCTTCTGCCTCAACCCTCGTTTTACATTCTCTCGCAAATTGTCGACAAAATATTTTGATTGGCCGAAGGAAATATTAAGCATGAACAACCCTTGTGGGGTTGGTTCAAACCAGAAGCAGGGAAATTTGAGAGACTTAATCAAGCCGCGATCAATCATGTGAATAATTCGGCCACCATCTACAGAATTACGCGCAAGACGATCGGGGTGCCATGAGATAATACCGTCTGCTTTCCCGCGTTCAATCAACGCCAACATTTCTCCGAAAACAATTCGGCCCGGTTCTTTGGCAGTTTTGGACTCTTCAAAAGAGTTTACAATTTCAAGTTTTTCTTTGGCGGCAAATTC
>JBBTRO010000128.1:0-10513 GCA_038065155.1 Patescibacteria group bacterium | reverse complement strand
GGAAGTAAAAAAATATTTCATAACTGACAAGCTGGTGGTTGTCTCGTCGAATCCGGGGCGCACCCTTGATTGGTATTGGGAGACGTGCAAAGTGCGGTACAGGCCGTTTGGCTGGTTACTCCTTGCCATTGAGTGAGTCCCGCCTGTGGCCCAGTCGTAGGCCGATATTGGCAACAAACCGTAATCGACCCAACAGTCCCACCGCTTGACCCGGTGGTACGCTCGAGGACGCGCGGCAATACAAACGCGGTAATGCTATAGGCGCCAACGGTAATAATCAGGCCAATCACGCTGGACTTAATAATCTCTTGGGCTTTTTCAATCTGACTTTCCTCGCCGCGGGCGTTCATCCACAGAAACCCGGCGTAGACCATAAGTGAAAGAAAAATCACCCCGACAAGGGATAATGCAGTTCGGACTACGACGCCCAATGTCTCGGAAAACGTTGTCTGCGTCGTCTTCCCATCGGCGGCATATCCAGCATTATCGGCAATATTATCGGCCATACCAGTGCCCAATTCAAGGGCGAATGCATTACTTGGGATAAGTAACAGAACGGCAATAACAAAAACAATTTTTTTCATATGCCGAGATAGTTATTATGTAGAAGGGACACATGTCCCCGATGTGCCCAGACCTGCCGGGGTAACGTAAATACAACCTACAGCACAAGAAGTTCCTTGTGGCGGCGCGCAAATAGGATCTGAAAACCGACTTGTCACAAATACCGTAATCGCGTAGGCCGACACGACAATCACAAGCCCAATGATCGAAGCGGAAATAATTTCCTTGGCCTTATCAACCTGACCTTCATCACCACGAGAGGTAAGCCACAGGTACCCCGCATAGACCATGAGAATAAAAAAGATGGTACCGACCAAAGCTAGGGCAGTATTAATAACTGTGCCTAAAATGCTTTCCGCATTACTCTCGGCCCCTGTAACTGACCCTGCATTGGTGAGATTGCCCAGAGCATCTCCTAAATTCCCCACCGCTTTGGCGGGTGAGAAGATAAATAGAGATAAAGCGATAATGGTGATTAATTTGGAGAAATACGTCATATTTTTATATTTTCCTCCCCTCGTAGGGGAGGGTTGGGGTGGGGTTGATGGTCGAAACTGTTGACTGTGATTTATATAGATTGTTTGTTTGCGCCTTGTACAAGGAGTTTATCAAAGATGGGTGATGTATCTAACTTCTCGCTTCTAATCTCTACCCCACCCTGCCCTCCCCTAACAGGGGAGGATTATTTTTTTATAAAACCTTATTAAGTCAATCTACCAACAATAAACACCGTCACCGCGTACGCCCCAACCGTAATCGCGAGCCCAATCATCGCTGCCTTGATCAAATCCTTTGCTTCAGTCACTTTGTCTTCTTCCCCCCGCGCGGTCATCCAGACATACCCACCATACACCATAAGGAGAAAAAATACACTCCCGACCGCTGTCAAAGCACCCTTAATAATTTTTCCAGTTACATTCTGGACATCGTCTGTTGGTATGCCTGTTGGCGCAACCGCATTACCAAGCACTCCACTCGCTCGGTCGATTGGACTTTTTACTTCTTCTGCCAGAGCGGGGATGGAAAAAACAAAAAATACCATTACCGAAAACAAAATTGCTAAAAAATATCTTTCCATATTAATTTGGCTTACAGCAGACCCTACCAGACTCGCATATGGGAGGTGAGCTATTTGCCAAAATTTCTCCTGTCTGACAAGACGAAGGATCAGCTACACATTGATACTCCGGAGCTTCGGTACTACATGTCTCGATTTGAGTCCCTGGCACCGCGCTAAACACAAACTTCGTAATCGCATACGCCGACAAAACAATAATCATCCCCATTGCCGCCGCGGTCATGGTATCCATCGCTTTCTCAGTAAGCTCGCTATTTCCACGTGCCGTCATCCATCTGAGTCCCGCGTAGATCATAAGAATGAAAAAAAGAAGACCAATCATGGAAAGCGCGGTACCAATTACCTGGCCAGCAAGTTTTGTAACATCGCCGGCATTTTCTCCGCCGACCTGATTGAGCCCGGCGGCACCAGCTGTCTCTTCCAGACCATACGGAGCTTTTGCAGCTTGTCCAGCAGTCGGTAACAAGATACCGGCGTATAAAATAAGAGCTGCAATGAAAATCTTTTTTATTTTTCTCATATCGTATTAACTTGTTTCCTAAGTATCAAGCAATTCATTAGTTTACAAACGGAAAGATGCATTGTTTGTCAGCAGTACAAAGTCTAGGTGGTTCGCAATCAGTATTGGTCAAACATGTTCCCTCATTGATACATGTGCCCTGGGTTGAACATTTTTCGCCGCTTTGACACGGAGTGCCCGGGCATGACGCCGTTACTACCTCTGGTTTCTTATCAGGCTCTAAACTTTTGAGTACAAAATTCGTCAGCGCATACGATGCGACAATAATTACCACCCCGATCGTCGCCGCAATCACCGTCTCTTTTCCGCGTTCGACCCGCTCGCTCTCACCCTTGGCTGTCATCCAGACAAATCCGCCATACACCGCCAGTATAAAGAATAACACCCCGATCATGGACAATGCTGTGCCGATTACTTGGCCGGCGAGATCTGGAAGTTCAGCACCACTCACATTACTCTCATTGAGTGGTAAATCCGCCTCTCTGGCCGCATCACCCAGGCCAGAGATAATGCTGTGTTGGACACTCTCTGAGGCCTCCGTAGCGGCGTGGGCTAACACGGGTATAAATAACAATGCTGTTAGCATCAAACTCTTGAAAAAAAGACGGTAAGACATAGTTTGACCTTGCCACTCAATCACTTTACCACTTGAGTGATTAGGTGCTCAGGTGCTGGGGTGCTTATGTGATCACGGCGAATACGTCCTACTCTCCGTCGTCGCCGAATACAGCTGCTGCAGGACAAAGTACGTAACCGTATAGGCGGAAAGGATAATAACGAGCCCGATCACCGCGCCATAGATTATCCCCCTGGCGTGCTCTACCTTGTCTTCACTCCCCGCCGATGTCATCCAGAGAAAGCCCGAATAAACCATGAGGACGATCATGATAACACCCAAAAGCCCAAGAGCCGCGTTAATAATCCGCGCCACGGTAAAACGAACATCTGTGTTTGCTAGTCCAGACGCACTGCCACAGTCAACGCCGAGAGGATCATTGGCATCATCACATTGCGCCAATGCTGATGTAGGAGCATATACGGCTCCTAGGAAGGAAAAAATAAATAAAGTTACTACTAACCTTATAGAAAAGGTTCTGAATTTGGAATTTGTAATTTGGAATTTGGAACTAAACATACGATTTTGTCTTTTTGATGAAGGCATTGAGGAGACGATGAACTATTTGTAATTGCTGATTCATGGAATCAAAATGCTCTTTTTGTATATACCCAACATCCTTTGCTATTAACAATTGATTTTCCAACTCCGTAAGGGAACCATGGGCAATGTAATAGAACTGGGCTTTTTCTTTGTAAGACGGTCTGGAAAATCCTTCGACAATATTTGAAGTGATTGATACCGCCGCTCGTCTCATCTGCGAGACTAACCCAAACATTTCTTCCTTGGGAAAACTTTTGGTACATGCGTATACCGACAATACAAGCTCATGTGATTTCTGCCAAACATCCAAATCAGTAAACTTCTGTATCATATCCAAATTCCAAATTCTAACTTCCAAATTCCTCCCAACAAATCTATTTGACCGCGGTCAAATAGATTTGTTGGGACAGAGACACCCGCGCGGAAGCGCTGCCTCTGTCCGCAAAAACTATGTTGTGCCGGCTGCTGGTGGTACTACAGTAGTATTTTCAGTTGCGCTTGGAACGACGGCGTTCGCGCCAGTCGCGTTGGCCAATTGCTGGAACACAAACCGAGCAATGGCGTAGGAGCTCAAAATGATCGCCAAGCCGATAATGCCGGCGAAAATGCGTTTGCGGGCTTCGGCAGTCTTTTCTTCGTTGCCGCCAGCGGTCATCCATTCAAAGCCACCCACCAAAATGATGACCAAAGCAATCACACCGAGAAGACCGAGGCCGACGTTGATCACGGAGGCGACTGTCTGAGGCACATCGCGCGTGCCCAATGCCACTGGTCGAGCCGCACCGATGCCAAACGTATCGTTGGCATCATACTGCGCCGCTACAATCGCTGGCAGTAGACTTGCTCCCATGGCAGTAAAGAGAGCTATTTTTTTCATTACATTCATATTCTCACCTCCTTTCTATGGAGGAATCTGGAATTTGGAATTTGGAATTTGGAATTGTTGACATTGGATAAATAAAACAATGCACTAGTTGTCTTTCTAAATTCTAAATTCCATATTCTAAATTCCATATTCTATGACCCTGTCAACTGTGTAAAGATTAACGAGAGTATACCATAGCTCGCAAAAATAATGAAAATACCGACGACTGCGTAAAGCATTGCCATTGACCCTTCCTTTACTTTATCTTCATTGCCAGCCGAGGTGAGCCAGAGATACCCGCCATAGACAAAGACAGCTAGGGTTAGAGCGCCAACGACGCCGAGGACGTTTTTGATCGTATTACCAATCAGAACCATAAAATCAGTCGTACCTCCCGGGTTACTCGTTGTGCCGCCCAGTGGATTCACGAGCACTGTTGGCGGCTCCTCCGGAGTACAGTTGGGAACCAGCGTACAGCCGGTATTGACGCCACCAGAGTTGTCGCACAATTCCTTGCACTCAGTCTCCCTGTCCTTTTCATCAGTCGCGGAAATATCACCGCAACGCAAACCATTGGCCGTCTGATACGCGCACTGCTCAGCGCCAAAAACATTGCTGACAAAGGCAAACTGAAACAAAAAAATTAAGACGAATGTGAATGATGAGAGACGATGAGGCATACTGCGAAAGAATTTAGAATCTGGAATTTGGAATCTGGATGTTTTTGGTTATTAAATCAACACAATTATCCCTAGATTCCAGATTCTAAATTCCAGATTCCTACCACTAGACACCTACTCGAAACAACTGTGATACCCCTAGGCTTTCCAAAATAAACCCTACCAAAATATACGCGCCCAAGGCAATAACTATTCCAAGCACCGCGTATAGCAAAATATCCTTCCCTTTCTGCACCTTTTCCGGACTGCCAAAAGATAGAATGATCACAATGCCGCCATAGATGAAAAACAGGAATCCGACCAGTCCCAGCCAGGCAATTGTCCCCTGTCCGCGCTTAACGAGGAGCTCGACAAAATCATTGATACTGCGACAATTCCCAGCCGCGGCGCAGGGAATAAGAAGACTGTTGGAGTCATACCTTCCCCCATGTTCGGTCACATTTTTTGCCTCGGTACGGGTCACACAACTCTTCGTTTCTTTTACCCAGGCGCAGACACTGCTGCCGACTTTACTAACCCCAGTCTCGGTGCCACAATATTTCTCATCTTTTATCCGATCACACACGCCATCATCCGCCACGTTCAGGCATTCACTGCTGGCATCGTTATAAAAACATTTGCCAATGAGCAAACTGCTCGCGCAGAGCTCTCGGTCGCGGTTAAATTGGCCGCAGTTGGTTTGTTTTTTTATTTCATCGCGACAAATTTGTTCTTGGGTACAGGGGATTTGAATGTAGTCATATAAATACACAGTAACATGGAGCCCGTAACGTGTATCCGCTGTGTCCCCTACAATAAAATTTGCACCGTCAATAATTTCCTTCCTAGCTGTTTTTGCTTGTATGCAGATATATTCGTTTGTTTTTGCATAACCGCAAATTTTATCCCCTTGATTACTAAGCTCGCATCCCGTACCAAATTTTTGAATAGTACATTTATTGGCGGCCATTAAAAAACAACACTGCGTCTGCGCCTGACCAGCCTGGGGCACGGCGAACAAACACAAAAAAAATAAACATGCGAACAGCGAAAAATACGAAATTGCGAAACTGTTTATTTCGCACTTTCGCAAGTTTTCGTAGTTCGCATGTTTAAGAGATTCTGGCATGTTAATACGTCTGTTGTACCACCGTCTGCGCGTTTCTGATAATACTCGCGTCGCGCTCGAGCGGCCGATTTGCTTCCTGGTCATTGTAGGGCGCCAAATAGCGCGTAATCATGTCCCGAATCGCGCGGCTCGCCACATCAATGTCGCGACCGCGGTACCAATTTTTGGCGGTTAAGATCTGGGAAGCAAACGGGCCCAAGAGAGGCAGGGCTTTTTGCCCTTCGATATGAACTCGTAGTGGCGATGGTATACCGGTCGCTTCGGAATAGCGCTTGATTCTGTCAGGCTCGGACAAAAAGCGAACAAAATCCCACGCTTCATTCTGGTGCCTGGACTTTCGCACCACTGATTCCAGCCAATAATTCGCGACATTCGTCGGAGCGCCCGGGTTGAGCTGAGGAATCGGAGCGACCGCCACATTGAGCTGTGGAGCGGCACGCCTCACCCGGTTGAAATCATAGGCGAACCCAACCAAAAATACCACTTTGCCGCGCGTAAATTCATCGGTGGAATTAGAAAACTTTTCATTCCAAGCATACACTTCTTTGCTCGGCCTGGCAAAATCCGTGTAAAAACGCAGTGCCTGCAAGATCGGGTTTTGGTCATTGAGATTGCGCTCAAGAGTATCCGCAAATGACGCTCTTGACCCACGGGCCAGTGTGACGCCATTTTGCATAAGCAAGAGCGAAACGATATCAAAGGCATTGTCAATATTGTTTCCGGTCCCGAGCGCGACACCGGATTGCACAATCGCGCCTTTTTTGTCGTATTTCGTGGCTTTTTTGACCGCCGCCAAAAAGTCAGTCGCGTCCCAGGAGCTCGGTACAATCGGAACCCCGGCTTTGTCAAGAAGGTCTTTGTTGTAGATGAGCGCAAGGGTATCAATAGTCAGCGGCAAGCCAAACATTTGGTTGCCAATCACGATATCATCTGCTACGGCCGCGACATAATTTTGCTTGATGGAGTTGTACGAAGGCATGGCATTGGTCTCGAGCGTCACGACCGTCTCGGGCTGATACTGGCCCTCGACCGTGACTTTTGCCACCCGAACGGATGTCGGCATGGGCGCGAGCCGATTCTCGTATTTACGCAAATTTCGCGTATGCACCGAAATAATATCCGGTCCCACGTCGTCCGCCAACGCGTTTACAAAAATTTTATCAAACTCTTCGTAGCGCAACTGCCGAACATTCACCGTCACGTACGGCCGGAGCTGTTTGTACTCCCCCGCCGCGCGCTGTAATTCACTCACATTGCCAAAAACGGTCCAGTAATTCAGAGTAACGGGTTGAATGGCTGATTGCTGTTCCTGTGAAAGTCCTCTACAGCCTAAACCGGAAAATAATAAAAAGACAAATAGAGAAAAAATAACATGCGAAATACGAAAATGCATAGCGGAAATTCAACACTCTCCTCCCCTATTAGGGGAGGGCAGGGTGGGGTAGTTGGTTTGCAGTGCCCGTAGTATCGTTTTCATAACCCGATCTCGATCAAATAAGACTTCATCGTTTTTAAAACGGATGATTTGTATGCCTTGTGTTTTGAGCCAAGTGTCCCGTAGTATATCACGGGTTTTATTTTTGTCGTGAATTGGACCATCAACTTCAACTGCCAATCTTTTGCCATGACAATAAAAGTCAAGAATGTATGGACCGATACTGAATTGTCGACGAAACCGATACCCAAGCTGTTTATTTTTTAAATTTTCCCATAATACTTGTTCTGCTTTTGTTGCTTCTTGGCGTAGGCTCCTTCTTTTTGTGATAAGTTCAGGCTTGTTCAAATACAATTTCGCGTATGTCATAACAATCATTCGTTTTTCTGCAAACCCTCTACCCCACCCTGCCCTCCCCTAACAGGGGAGGAATTTTTGTATCCATTTTCGTTTCACAATTTCGTAGCTTTCGTATTTCGTACATACCTTTAAAACGCGCTGAAAATAAAATCCACCACAGCGTAACTCGTGAGAATGACGATAACACCCAAGGCCGCCCACATCATCATCATGCGCGAACTCTCGGCTGCAGAGCTATCCCCGCGCGAGGTCATCCAGCGCAGGCCGGCGTATATAAAAATGATTAGTGATAGCGTCCCAAGAATACTAATCGCGACCCGCACGACTCGTCCGATGAGTCCCGAAAGTTTAAGGCCTTGATCTCTAAATTCATTGAGTAACTCGACTTGTTTACCCAATCTTAAATTCAAATCAAACGGATTCGGGCCCGACCCGCCAGCGGCGGCTTTGGCAAACCATTCTTCGCAGGTAAGGGTTGGGATAAGATTTGCGACGCAGGGATTGGCGGGGTCTTTGCATCTAGCATAACATCGCTCTTCAACTGTAGAAAATGGTGTTGACGCTGGTAATTTGTCCTTAGCATCTTTTGGGTTCAGTAAGTCTGTACAAATGACATTTGATTTCGGGTCATCATCTATGGTAGGTTTGTCATACTTTTGAATACATGTCCAACGAATTTCTTTATTCTCTAATTGTTCGATTTGTTCTGTAAAGATAAGTGTGCCGTTGTAACGACAAGTATACCAACCGACTTCACTTTGATCCTGGTCCAAGACAACACTTTGATCCCCTGCCTTAATGGCCGCGTTACCAGTACTCATACTATCGCTTGCCACAGCATTCACACATCGTTGTTTGCATGAAGCTTCTGAGTCCGATGCAAATTTTGTCATATTCCCGCTTCGATCGGATATTTCACAGCGAACAAAATCTTCACAGCTGGGTGTTGTTTCGCATGTCACCGGGGTCGCTCTTACCTCACCTGCAATACCTAAACCGCTCGATTGATCAGCGCATGAGGTATCCTGTGAGGCAGGGGCACAAGATGTATCTGTGCTTACATAAGACGGTGAGCCATTTACAGTTCGCCAACTATACGTTTCGAGTTGGCAACAGTCAGCCGCCCAAGCTGGCTTGGCCAAAAAGCCTGCCAATCCCAAGAAAAAAATAATAAAAAAATATTTTTTTTTCATATGATTCCATCCACTGCCACCACCTTTTATAATATTCCCTCTTTCTCCGCAAAGTGCAACGCAGTCTTCAGAAGCGCTAATTTATTCCCCGTATCAAAATACTGCCCCTCGTATTCATACGCGTAAAACGGTTTTTTTTGCGCCAGGGCATTGGCGGCGTCCGAGAGCCACACTTCACCCTCTTTGCCTTGACGCTGGGCGACGAGCGCGGGCCAGATATCTTTTGTAAAGATATACCTCATTCCGCCAACGATCAGGCCGTGTGGCGAGACTTCGGTTTCGTGGGGTTTCTCTTGAAAACGTTCCACTTGATATAATTTCCCAGTTTCCTTATTTCCTAATTTCGCAATCTCGCCGTATACATTCCCATAACTCGTCATCGCTTTTTTGTCATGAATCTTTTGCACCCCAATGACTGATGCCTTTTTCTGTTCAAAAACCTCAATTAGTTGCTTTGTCACCGGCACACGGCTATCAATAATGCTATCGCCGTCGGAAAAGGCAAAGGGTTCATCCCCCAAAAACTCCCGAGCGCACAAAAGGGCATGCCCATTCCCCAAAGGCTCGGATTGGCGAGTATAAAAAAACCGCACTCTTTTGCACAAATCGATAAGCGGCTGGATTCGGTCGAGCTTTCCCTTGTCTTCCAAGTACCGCTCCAAATCCCGATCGCGGTCAAAATGATCTTCAATCGCGCGTTTTTGCGAACTGGTCACAAAAATCACCTCGGTAATGCCGCTCTCGGCCATTTCCTCCACAATATACTGGACCACCGGCTTATCGAGGACTGGCAACATTTCCTTTGGCATGGCCTTGGTTGCGGGCAGAAATCGAGTTCCCATGCCAGCGACGGTGATTACTCCTTTCCTTACAGAATGAGCTTTTGTCATACAAGAAAATCTTAACAAAGAAAGTATACCACCTGAGCACCTGAGCACTCAAGCACCTGATCACAGTTGAGTGTTTGGGTGTTCAGGTGCTGAGGTGCTCAGGTGTCACTCCACTTCTTCCCAACTCAAGACATCATACACATTGCCGACCGGGAAGCCGGGCGGGGGGTAATAGCGCAGATTGCCATCGTAGATGTGGTTGGTATTTATAAATCCGGACACGACCACACCCCGACCAGTCACATACTTCCAGCCGCCGCTATTGTAGCCAATTTGCGAGCCAAAAAACGTCAGACTACTTTTAAGCCCCCCATAGGGTGGGTGGTAAATCCGGCCAAATTGAGCCAGGGCGGCCGCATGAATTGTCATATCATCGGGAACATCGCGCGGTACCACGATATCCCGCTGGGCGTTAAGGCCAATCACATCATCGCTCGCTGTCTCGGCATACATCAAGTTGCCAGAGATAATGATATCCCGATACGTACTCGGTAAAACCGGAAATCGGCCGGCACCAACCGTCACTCGTCCATTTACCGTGCCTTCGACCCAGACATTATCCTCGGCAAAAATCGCGCCATTCTCCGGTATCGGATGATTGGCGACAAAGGTGCTATTTAAAATATCATAGCAAAAACTGCCGTGACAGCTCCTGGTCACG
>JBBTRO010000127.1:0-10052 GCA_038065155.1 Patescibacteria group bacterium | reverse complement strand
AAAAAATAACGATTACGCTAAAAACGAGGCCGAAAATAGAAGTCAGGCCGCGTTTTCGTCCAAAGATAACTGCCAGCACGAAGAAGATCGCGGTCGTGAACATCAGCCCATGCGTTCGGTACTGATCGATAATGTAGTAGACGGGTTCTGCATCAACGGGCAGGGTTTTGGTGAGCACAACCACATCGCCTAGCCTTACTTTCTGAGTATCTTTGATCGCAAACAGTCCGCCATGATCAATCAAAATGCGCTTGCCTTTTTCGGGCGCGTTCAAAATTTCTGCTTCGATGCTTTGATACGCTTGTACGATGCCGTCCACTTCTTCTTGTCCTTCGTCAAGAATAGTTATGACGCGCGCGCGGTAATATTCATCCGGCGGCTGAACGACAATTGCTTCCGTAGTTTCGGCGGCGAAAGCAACTGTGCCGCCCAAAAGTGTGATAATGACACTGACAATTAGAAGTATTTTTTTCATACCCCATAAGTATGACAGATTTTGACGGGAGTACAAGTTATCCACAGGCGTTATTTGCAAATACAACTCAGTTGCATTATAGTAAAATTGTATGACTCAAAAATTTACCTTGCTTATTTTCACCCTACTCGCGATTTTTGGAATTGTTCTGATTGCTCTGGTTTCGAAGGACAATACCATCAATCGTTTACCGACGACACAAAAAGAAGATCTAATACAAGTGACAACTTCTTTTTATCCTTTGTATTTTTTTGCGCAAACGATTGGCGGCAGTGAGTCGGAAGTGCGGAGTATTACTCCGCCCGGCGCCGAGCCGCATGATTTTGAGCCGACAGCCAAGGACATTGCTCGTCTCCATGACAGTGATATTATTATTTTGAATGGCGGCAATTTTGAACCGTGGGGAGAGGATATTATCTCCGAGCTTGGCGGCACACAGACACGGATTCTGACGGTTGGAGAAAGTTTGATGACAGAGGAATATACCGACGAAGAAGGAGACAAAATAACTGATCCGCATATTTGGCTCGATCCAGTCTTGACCAAACAGCAAGTTGAAAAAATTGCCAACGCGCTTGCCGACGTTGATCCGATTCACGCATCGCTCTATACTACCAATGCGGAGCAGTTGAAACAGTCATTGGATGAACTAGATGAAAAATTTCGTACCGGACTTATGAACTGTGTGCAAAAAACATTTGTGACGTCTCATGCCGCGTTTGGGTATCTGGCCAAGCGATACGCTTTAACACAATTACCGATTACCGGTTTGTCTCCTGAGGCCGAACCTTCACCCCAAACATTGGTTGAGATTACGTCATTTGTCAAAAAGAATAAAATCAATACCATTTTTTTTGAAAGCCTAGTCAGTCCAAAATTGTCAGAGACGATTGCCCGTGAAGTTGGCGCGACGACAAATGTCTTGAATCCCATCGAGGGATTGACAGGTGAGGAGTTGGAAAATAAAAAAAATTATTTTACCGAAATGGAAACAAATCTTAATAACCTGCGTATTGCCCTCCAATGCCAATAGCTGACCATTCAAAAACCATTATTGAAGTCAAGGATGTTTCGTTCCGATATGGTGCGCACCCTGTCCTTGAAGATATTACGCTCGATATTCACCGCGGCGATTATTTGGGCATTATCGGCCCCAATGGCGGAGGGAAAACGACGCTCTTAAAGATTATGCTTGGATTGCTACGACCGGCAGAGGGGACAGTGCGCCTGTTTGGCACTGACATTACTCGATTCAAGGACTGGCATAAAATTGGGTATGTACCGCAAAAGGCCGTGCAATTTGATGCTCAGTTTCCAGCCACCGTGTTTGAGGTGGTCGCCATGGGCAGAGCCTCCCAGCGTGGTTTAGGACGAAATTTGAATGCCTCTGATCGAGAAAAAATTGCGGCTGCTCTTCGTCAGGTGGACATGCTTGATTACAAAGGCCAGCGGATTGGTGAATTGTCCGGCGGACAGCAACAGCGGGTATTTATTGCCCGCGCACTGGCATCGGAGCCAGAGATTATTTTTCTCGATGAGCCTACCGTCGGCGTTGATAAAGGGACGCAAGAACAATTTTATCTTCTTTTAAAAAAGATGAACGAATCGCTTGGGCTGACACTTATTCTCGTTTCTCATGATATTGACGTGGTGGCATCTCAGGCAACGGAGATGGCGTGTATCAATGGACGCCTTGTCTACCATGGCCTGCCGACCGAGTTTGATGCGAATAAATTTATTAAAGAACTTTACGGTAAAGAAATAAAATTTATTGTGCATGATCATTAACATTGAAAAATCCGAAATTCGAATATCGAAATTCGAAACAAATCCAAATATTCAATATCAAAATTCAAAACACTTTTAGATTTGGTATTTAAAATTTTGTATGTTTCGGATTTCGGATTTCGTGCTTCGAATTTTTTAATTGTTATGTTTCAACTTTTTGAATACAGTTTCATTATAAGAGCGCTAGAGGCCGGTATATTGGTCGCGATCATTGCGCCTCTCATCGGTATTTTTTTGGTTTTGCGCCGGTATTCCCTTATGGCAGATACGCTCTCGCATGTTTCGCTTGCAGGCATCGCCATTGGTCTCCTTTTGGGTATTCACCCCATCCTCACGGCGATTGTGGCGTCGGGCGTTTCGGCAGTGGCGATGGAACGACTGCGCGCCGCGAAGCGCGTCTATGGTGACACGGCCTTGTCCTTGTTTCTCTCCGGGAGTCTGGCTCTGGCGCTTGTCCTTATTGGTCTCGCCAATGGATTCAATGTCAATTTGTTTAGTTATTTATTTGGCAGTATTGTCACGGTCCGAGAGACTGACGTTATGATTATTGCAACGATTGGCCTGATCGTGATTGGACTGTTGCGTTTTTTTTATAAAGAGCTTATTTTTATTTCTTTTGATGAGGAATCAGCGACGGTTAGCGGACTGCCGGTGAAACTCATCAATACTGTTTTTATTACGTTGGTCGCTGTTGCGATCGCCTTGGCCATACCAATCGTCGGGATCCTTTTGGTTTCGGCTCTTATGGTTATTCCGGTTGTCGCGGCACTCCAGTGCAAGAAAGGTTTTACTACGACAGTGTTCATTGCTGAGGTGATTTCTGTTCTGTCTACGTTGGCCGGTATTATCGTCTCTTTTTATTTGGATCTACCGGCTGGAGGCACGATTGTTCTTTTGATGCTTGTGGTTCTTTTGGGTATTATTTTTGTACAATCACATGGTAAATGACGAAATTCCTCCTTCACCTTCTCCTCCCTCATAGGGAGGAGTTAGAGGAGGGTCTCAGCGTGTGTGGGAACTATTATTAGGTAATTGATTGCCAACTTTTCTCGAGGTCACAAACGTTAGTCAATCCAAGAAAGAATTAATATTTTACCCTCGTTGAGACCCCACCCCAACCCTCCCCTACGAGGGGAGGGAATATTTTAGATAGAGCTTTATAGATAAGAATTATGAAACCCTCTTGGATTCTCGCCAATTTAAAAGCGCGTGGCTACAAATCAACGTTACCTCGAAAAAAAATTACCGCTCTTATCGAAGCGCATCAAGGGATTTTTTCGGCTCACGATATTATAAAGCGCTTGCCGGGATTCGACAAAGTATCGGTATACCGAACGATTGAGCTCTTGGCGAGTCTTGATATCGTTCACCCAATCACCACTGTTGGTGGTACGCAATTTTTTGAACTGCATGGCAACACGCACCATCATCATATTATTTGTACCAATTGCCAGCGCTCCGCTTGCGTGGATTGTGAAGTGCCAAAAGTGACGGTCAGGGGGTTTACTGCGCCCCACCACACCTTTTTTCTTACTGGACTGTGTGAGCAGTGCGCGAAGCGAGAAGTGAAGACTTGACGAGTGGAAAGTCAATCAGAGTTTAGGGGGCAGGGTGCAACCGGTTTTTTCAGCGAGGCGCTCAATTGAGAGCGCACCGGTTTCTGTACTGCCATCGGCAAAGGTCCAGGTCGGATAGGACTCAATCTTTTTTTCTATACACGCCACTGTCTGCCCTTGACCATTAGGTGTCGAGCATTCGACGTAAGGTAGATATTTTTCCGATCGGCCAAAGGATTTTTTTTGACTTTGGCAGTGCGGGCACCAAAACGCGCCGTAAAATACGGCTCCAGAATCTTTTATACATTGAGCGAGTCCATCCAGCGGCCCCGGCGAGCCTTGGCGTTTTATAATGAATAGCCCGCCAATGACCACAACGACAATACCAATGGCAACGTAGGTTAATGCATTTTTTGATTTCATATGGGAACAGTATAGCAGGTATGGTATACTTTGGCCATTCCTAAGTTCGTAATTTTTACTATGTTTTCTATCCCCATTCGTTTGCTTTTGGCGCTTTTGATCGGCGCCATTATTGGCCTTGAGCGGGAAAGTGATGGACAGGGGAGTCGGGCCAGTTCGGTCGGCGGCATCCGCACCTATGCCTTGGCAGCGCTCCTCGGCGCATTGGCCGGATTTTTTCAGGCTGAAGGGGTACCGGTTCTGTTTTTTGCGATTACTGGTTTTATGGTTGTTGCCACGCTGGTCTATTACATTATCGGTTCACTCATGACCAAACGATTGGGCCTGACCAGTGAAATTTCTTTTTTGATTACGTTTCTTTTGGGCTTCATGGCCATGTCCGATATTATATCGCCGCAATTAGTCGTTACCGTGTTAGTGGTCACGCTTCTTATCTTATCGCTGAAGTCCACCACCAAGCGTTTTATGGGCGGGGTGTCCAAATACGAAGTCCAGTCGTTTATTAGTTATGGCCTAATTGCTCTTGTGATTTTGCCACTTCTGCCCGACACTGCGGTTCGCATGTCCGATATTCCATATCTTCAAACCATTCTCTCTGGCTACAGTGTGGGGCTTGGCGAATTTGCCAATCTAGAAATTTTTAATCCGCGAAAAATTTGGTTCATCGTCGCCTTGGTCACGGGGATTGATGTGGCTGGGTATATGCTGGGCAAAGTGTTTGGGAACAAAAAAAGTTTTACCATAGCGAGTTTGGTTGGCGGATTTATTTCTTCGACCTCGACGACCCAATCCTTGGCGCAAAAAAGCAAGCGTAGCGGTATCGTCAATCCGTTTGTCGGCGCCGCGATCCTCGCCAACATGACCAGTTTTCTTCAGGTATTTCTCTTGGTCGGGCCGATCAATAGTCTGTGGCTCGTGGCGATTACGCCGACGCTTCTCGCCATTATTTTGGCTTCTGGCCTGATTGGCGGGATTTATTTGGTGAAAGATGACAATAAAAAAGTGGAAGGGGGAACGCGCGAAGATGTCGTAAAAGACAAAAAGATTTTCGCCCTCAAACCGGCCGTAAAATTTGCCTGCCTGTTGATCGCCGTAAAGCTTGTGACAAAAGTTTGTCTTATCCTTTTTGGCAATTATGGATTTATCATCAGTTCCGTCATCGCGTCCTTTGCCGGCATTGACGCGATTGTCTTGAACCTCGCTGATATGGCTGGGAAGCTTATTAGCTTTAAAACCGCGCTCTTCACGTTTATCCTAGTGAACGCGACGAATCTTTTATCAAAAAGCGTGTACACTTTCCTCCAAAGCAGTCGTGCGTTCGCTGTGCGTTTTTTTGTCAGCGTCCTCGTTATTATCGCCGCGAGTTTTGTCGGTATAGTCCTGCTGTAGCATAAAATAGGACTCTTTGTGTATACTGAAAAATAGTCGGGAGTAAGGGATGATCCTTTACAACCAATGAAACTACGGTGTGGGTACGGAGCCACACGTTTAGCGTACGGAGGCGTACGCTGGAGGTGTTATGCGAGCCAATTTCCTGCCCGCACCGATGCGGGCGTCTGTCTTCTTTCTCTTCTCGGTCGCGTTCGCTGGATGCGGCGGATGCGGCGAAGGCGATCAGGTCAGCATGGTACGTTGTGACAATGACCATGTTGAGGGCGACACCCAGCCCTGTCAGTCCGCCGGCAACCCCGTTGGGGTCGGCGAGTGCCGTGGCGGCATCCAGACTTGCCACAGCGGGTACTGGGGCGCGTGCGAAGACGAGGTCAAGCACGCGTCCGAGATGTGTAACGGCCGCGATGACGACTGCGACAATGCCGTCGACGAAGGCGGCAACGGTTGCGGCGGGGTCTGCGATCTACCTACCCTCGGCACACCGTGCGATGGAACGGATGCTGACTGGTGCGCCGATGACACGTTTGTCTGCGAGGGCCCGAACGCCGTCGCGTGCGCCGCGGGTGTTGATAACGGGGAAGTATGTAATAATGCCGACGAGGATTGCGACGGGCAGATAGACGAAGATGTGCTTTCTCGTTGCCTGACTTCGTGCGGCGATGGCGTCAAGACGTGCACGAATGGATCCTGGGGCGAGTGTCTCCCGATCGGTGTGCCAGCCGAGAGTTGCGTCGAAGTTTGTTACCGAAAGGTGACTGCCGTGGCTTTCTTGGACGATTCTGGCTCGATGGGCAAATACAAGAGCGCCAGTCGGGAAGCGCTCGATGCCGTTGCGCTCGTCTTGCTGGAGAATGAGGCCGTTTCGATGGGACTCGTTCAGTATCCGGGGGATCATTTGCCAGATGGCCATCGGTGGTTTTTTCAGACGTTTCCTTCCATTACTGATGCCACAGGCTTTCGTCAGGCAGTGCTGGGAATTGAATCGGGAGGGGACGATTTCGAACCTACCTACGATGTTCTTGGGCATTTCAGCAACGGAGCTCTTCGCGATGTGCCCTGGCCGCTCGATACGGAATTGTACGTCTTCATTCTCATCACGGATGAAAGAGCCACCCAGTCGGAGAACGCAGACACATCGACAGAGTTTGAGCTTCTGCGTCAGCAGATTGCCGACCAGGTTCGGAATTGTACGTTGCCCGGGTGCCTACCTGGGGAGAGTATTCTGGTGATCGTAGTGACGAAAGCGGAGTTCTTTCCGCAATACGACGGAATCACCGCCGCGTCTGATCGGATCGAGCTCATCGAACCGGCGTATGGCATGGCGCCGCAGAGTTTTCGACAAGCCCTTACGGATCGGCTGCGCAATCTCGGCCGGTGCGATCCGTAAAACGCCTCGCGTACTAGGGTTATATTGCCAGGCTCGTCCACTGCCCCGACGAGCCTGTTTTTGTTTTTTTAGTATTTAAAAAGGGAGCGTCGTCCTGGATCGCCCCCTTTGTTTTCCCCCTCCCGTTTTCATTTATTTTTGTGCGTGGGACGCTGTTCTCGGGTGTCTTCGAGCTGGCGAATAACCGTCGACTCGGTACCTTCCTCTTGGCCAGCGTCGAGGAGCCGAACTTCTTTCTCGATCTCCTCTAGAGACATCGGCGCGGTGGATTCGGTCTTCACTTCCACCTCGAACGAGGCGCTGATGGGAGGATTGGAGGCGGATGGGAAACGGCTCACAGGCTGCAACTGTTGCCTTGCCTGCACGGCACCGTGATGCGAGATGTGCCGGGAGAGATCGGCCACGACGTATTCCTGTCGGCCAAGTTCGCGAGCCGTTTCGCTCAATTCGTGAATTGCGGCGTATCCGAGTTCACGATCCATCCTGCCCAGTTTCTCATGCAGGAGCCTCAGGAAATCAGACCGCTCTTGCGCCGCCTGCTGCTGAAATGAAAGCAGAAGCCGAACGACAGCCTCTGTCGTGAGAGGCTCTGGCTCTTTGCGAACCAGCGTGATCCCCACGGAGGTAACACAGACGACGCCCACTATGACGCTCACGAAGGAGACGACCCCTGCCGGCCCCATGGCGTTGTACTGCAGTACAGCACAAACACCGACCCCGATCAGGATAGAGGCGCTGGACAATACGAGAACCGCTCGATTCGTGGTGTGCATTCCGCACTCTCTTTCTCCGGCGTGGCCGGGCGGTTGAAGGTTAAAGGAGCAAATAAAACTGTACCTTAGCATAGAGAATTTTTTCTGTTCTCGCAAGGCCAAGTTAATTGGATTGACACTAACCATTTTTTTGTCTATATTGTAGGCACTTCACGCGCGCCTAGCTCAGCTGGTTAGAGCATCTCGTTTACACCGAGAGGGTCGGGGGTTCGAATCCCTCGGCGCGCACAATTTGTACAATTTACCCTTCCTGCTATACTCAAAAATAAGGAGGTGTTTTTTCGTCTTTCCGCCAAAGCGGAAGGACGAACTCTCCGTAGTCCCAATAAGGCGAAGGAGAGTATGTTTTTTACAATTCAAGCCACCAAATGAAAAGTAAAGGAGGTGATGAAATTGGCCGGAGAGAATCGTAAATTCATCTGGCTCATGCATGAAAATGGCGTAGACTCTCACTCGATCCGCGGCGTTAGGGCAGGGATGAAACGATTCCTCTCAATCGCCGGAGTCGAAGATCGTTTCGTCCCTCGGTATTTGGGAGTGTATCGCGAAACTCCGCACCGCCTGGTTACCGGCGAACTTCTGCCGCACCAGAGCATTGACTGGTATGTGCAGGAGGCGGCGACGCATTCGTATGATCCCCATGGGACGCTGAATGCGGATACGTTTCTCAACTGGTTCATGAAAGAGCACCCGGATGACTGGGTCATCGCAGTCGTGACCCAAGACATTTACTATCAGATGCCAGGCGAGACTCCGGATGGGGTCGAAGGGCTGGCATCTCACGATGTGGGCGTGGTTCTTTCCACTGCGGAGCATGGGGAACTGACTCGGCCACAGCGTCAGCTCGTCATGATGCTGAACACCATTCACGAGCTGGGCCATGTGGCAGGGATCATGCGGCACTGCGGCGCGGATTGCGTGATGAAATCTAAGTGGCACAAGGGGCTGGCCGAAGCGATTCGGCACCGGCCGTTTTGCGAGCGGCATTTGGAGCAATTGCACAGATGTTTTTTGAAAAAAGGAGGTGAATGATTGGCAACTTCTGTAGTAGATCGGAAACCGATTTGTGTGCGATACGCTCCTGAGGTGTCGCCGGGTAAACTCACCGGACTGTGGGTTGGGCTCAAGGAAGTGCGTAAGGATGCCGGCATCTCGGAAAAGGAAATGGAGGTGTACGACGCGGGTAATTGGGCGGATTCAAAAGCGCCGGTCAGGAGCGAAAATGGCATCCTGATCGAGCGCGCCAGTTCTGAGTGGTTTGTCCGGGTTGCCACATCGATTTTACAGCGTGACAAGTCCATCGGCGGTTACTTGTCGGCGGTAAAAGCGCTGGATCTCCTCTCGGAGGATCCAAAATTGACCACGTTTCCGCACTATCCAATCCTGGTCGTGGCTCAGCCGCTGTATCGAGTCTACAAGGGGGAGAACGATTTTGGCGTGGGCGGTATGGCGCGAGTGGGACTCGGCGCGGTGATTACCTTTGACTGCGGTCCTGGTCGGGATGACGCGTTTTGGTATGATTACGGTCGTCTGATCGGCGCGCATGAGCTTGGTCATGTTTTTGGCTTGATCCCAGAGGAACGAGCAAAGAACAAGGATCAGGTGATCGTGGAGGATTACAGCGGAGTGCATTGCGGTAATGAGTGCGTGATGCGTTTCGGTATCGATGTGAAATTCGCGATCAAGGAAGTCCTGGACAAGAGACTTTTTTGCGACGCATGCCAGCGCGGCCTTTTGACTAATTTTCATGGGTAGACATAGGAAGGGAGTTTTGAAATGGTGGCAACATCGGAGGGCGACCCGCACATATGATATGTGCGGGTTCGTTTTATCAATAGAGAATTTTTGTGGTATACTCTATAAAATTTTAAAATAAATTTTATTTTTTCAATACGCTAACTTCCTATCACCGCAAAGAAAACACACCAGTCGTCCACCACGACGGTATTTTTCGTCGCCAAATTTCTACGATTGAAGCCACGGCGCTTATTATGAGCGGCGCGATTGGCGCTGGCGTGCTTGGGATTCCGTACGCGATTGCAAAAGTGGGAGCGCCGCTTGGCATTGTGGCAATTATTGGCGTTGGGTTGTTTACGATTGGATACAATTTAACCATTGGTCGGATTGCGGCAAGGTCTGGCATGCCGCTCCAATTGCCAGGACTAGCCGAGCGATATTTGGGGAAGTGGGGGAAGTGGCTAATGGTAGCCAATATGTATATCCTTCTTCTGGGCTCCCTCATGGTCTATATCATTGGC
>JBBTRO010000126.1:0-1630 GCA_038065155.1 Patescibacteria group bacterium | reverse complement strand
AACTTGGCACCGATGTTATGTACGTTCCAGAAACAATGGAACTTCTCCAACCACTCCTCAATACTATTCCCATGCAATTATTTGCCTACCACATTGCGGTGGCGCTGAAACGTGATGTGGATCGACCGAGGAATTTAGCGAAGTCCGTTACCGTAGAATAAAGAATTATGAATCAGGAATCAAGAAAATTGAAAGTGGCGACGATTGGCGGCGGTGGCGGGCATTCGGCTTTGGTTTCGGTATTGAAAAATTTTCCGATTTCTCTCACTGCACTGTGCAATACGGTTGATGATGGCGGTAGTAGTGGGAGACTCAGGCGTGAGTATGGTGTTCATGACCAAGGTGATGTGCGCGGCGTTTTGTCGGCTCTTGCTGGAGACAGAGGAAAAGAATTAGGTTATCGATTTCAAGGCGGTTCATTGCAGGGACATACGGTAGGGAATATCCTACTCACGAGTTTTGAACTGAACCTCGGATCGCAACAGGCGGCGATTGATCGCATCCGCGATTGGTATGGCATACACAATCGCGTCGCGCCGATGACCAATAACAATCCAGTGCTGCACGCACGCACCACAGATGACCAGGAAGTTGTTGGGCAATCTGCGATCGTGAAGTATCTGTGGTCAACAGACGTTGCGCACATTGAAGCTATTTGGGTCGATCCAGCCGATGAACCGTTATCAGCGATTGCGCGTGATGCGCTTCAGGAGGCGGACTATATTATCGTTGCTATGGGGGATTTATATAGCAGTATAGCGCCATCATTTTGCCTCACAGAGTTAAAAGAATTGTTGCCAAAATCGAAGGCAAAAGTTATTTGGCTGCCAAATGCGGTCGCGCCAAAGAGCCATGTTCACTACGAAACCACAACAAAAGTATTGTCATTTTTACAAACCTTGAGTCCTGGTTTCCAACCTGATATGATTGTGGCTCATTCTGCCGAGGTTGCTCACAGTACAGAAAAGGTATTGCAGGATCGGGGCTATAGAGTGAGTACAATGGATTTAGAGCCTTCGGCAAAGATGAAGATTCTGAGAGAGGATTTACTCGACGCAACGTATCTTCGCGAGAAAACTGTTGGAGACAATATCGAACGCAGCCCAGTACGGTATGATCTAAAAAAGTTAAAAAAGATTTTTGAAAAAATACTTGTATGATTCGACACGCAACAAAAAATGATATCCCTGGCATCGCCGCCATCAACCGGCTGTCGTTTGGCGGTAACAAGCCCGAAGGAACAGCCGAGAAGTGGATTACGAATCACATGAGTATGAGTGATGCGTATCACTATTTTGTGGCTGAAGAAAATGGAATGATTGTTGGGTACATAAGTTGGGAAATTAAAGGCGGGTTCGCTCGCGCCGTGCCGGTGCTTGAATTGGAGCAATTGGCGGTCCACCCGGATTACCGAGGCCAGGGGATCGGCCGGGCCCTGATTGCGGGAACCTTTGCGACAATGAAACAATGGATAAAAAAACAGCAGGCGGATGCGACGCAGTTACGAGTATTTGTCTGGACCAAGAAAGACAATGTTGCCGCTCAGGCAATTTATCGATCCATTTGCCCAGAGGACAAGGGTAGTCGAAATATTTTTGGCGGTACTGATGAACTTATGTTGGTTGGCGAA
>JBBTRO010000125.1:0-17543 GCA_038065155.1 Patescibacteria group bacterium | reverse complement strand
AACCAGCGGTGGAAAAATCACTGCCAAAAAAATCGTGTTGGCAATCGGCAACCCAAGCTCGCTCTTCACCGAACTGAAAGACTTGGTTCAACCATTCATTACTTATGTCGTCACGGCTCGCTTTGCCACAGCGCCCATCGCCAATGATCTTTACTGGGATACGCTCGATCCGTATTTCTATTACCGTCTGGTTGACGAGCATACCCTGATGGTCGGTGGTAGCGACATTGCGGCCGACCAGACTGACACACAACAGCCGTTTGAAAAAATTAAACAATTCATCACTAAACATTTTCCGGGCGATCACGAGATCACAAACGAATGGTCCGGCACGATCTTTCATACGGCCGATAACCTGCCCTATGTTTTTTCACATCCGCATGCTGGCGGAAAACTGTTTATCGCGACCGGCTACGGGGGAAACGGTATGATTGGTTCGGTCTTGGCATCACTTGTCTTGGGTGAATTAGTTTTTGGGGAAATGCACGATGCCAGTGATCTTCTTTCCTATCGTCGAACGGGTGCCAGCATTCCTCCGCTTGCAAAAAGAGGGAAAGCCGCCGCCGGAGTTAAGCAATTTGCTTCCTTTGGCAAAACAACTGAATTTACTGGAAAAAAACTCATGATTTGCAAAGTGATCAATGACACAAAAATTGTTGTCTTCAAAATTAAAGATAATTACTACGCGATCAACAATACCTGCACCCACGCCGGCGGATCACTGTGCGATGGCACCCTGACTGACACCGCTATCCAGTGCCCGCTCCACGGCGCAAAATTCGATGTGACCACCGGTGCTGTCGCTGGGCCACCCGCGGTTCGACCGGTAGAAAAGTATGCGGTTCGCGTCAAGGGCGACGCTATCGAAGTCGAAGTGGAAACTGATGGAGCCAAATCAACAACCCCACCCGAACCCAAAAAAACCTATTGGAAACAACTTGGCATTTTTACGTTTTTCGCGCTTCTATTTGGTGCTACACAAATCCTCTTCCAATACTTTTCTTTCTCAAAAAATGATCTGCCGAATTCATTTATCCGTGGCTGTGCGTTCACTGGCGCCACACTTATTAGTCTCGCGCTTTTTTCCAGCGCTATTTTCAAATGGTTCCCCAAAACTGCTGACTACTGGCGCTTCCGCCGATACTGTGGGGTGAGCGGTTTTTCGTTTATTTTCGGCCATGTCCTGGGTGTATTGTACCTTGTAAAGTTTGATCTATCGCTCATCTATTTTTCCTTGAACCCATTCCAAAACCCCATTATCTTTGGCTCAATTGGTTTTAGTATTTTTCTTCCCATGGCGCTCACCTCCACGGATTGGGCCGTGGATAAACTCACTCACAAATGGTGGAAGCGGCTCCATCGACTGGTATATATTGCCTACCTGAGTGCCATTTTTCACTTCGTCAGCATTAACCCAATTGCCCTCAAAACTCCGCCAGGGTATCTCCTCCTCGGCATAACTACGCTGGCACTTTTTGGACAACTTTTTTGGTTTTTCAAAACCGCCAAGGTAGCAAAATTTTGCTCGCTCGGCACTCTCATCGGATTCCTGATTATCACCGCAGCAATAATCACCGGCTACGTTGTCTACACCCATTACTTCTTGCCGACCCCATAAATTTGTGTTAGGGTGGAATGCCCTATGACCACCCGAGAACAACAGTTTACGGAACTATTTCCCTCTGAACCATCCTACCGTTTCAAACAAATCGAGCAGGCATTTTTTGATCCAAAAAATACAGGCTGGCAAGATATTTCCACATTACCCCAGACGATGCTTGAACAACTCACAGAGATGGTACCCTGGATGAGTGTCGAGGAATTCCGCATGTATGAAAGCAAACTAGGCGATACATACAAAGCGATCCTTAAAACGCAGGATGGAAAATTATTCGAAACTGTTCTCATGGAAAATAAACGTGGTGACTACACCATCTGTGTCTCATCGCAAATTGGCTGTGCGATGCGCTGCACCTTTTGCGCGACCGGCACTATGGGGCTAAAACGAAGCCTCACATCTGACGAAATCATCGATCAGTATCGTTTTTGGAAATATTTTTTACTAAATCAATCGTCCAACCTACCACCTACAACCTACCACCTACAACCTACAAGAATTTCCAATATCGTCTTCATGGGCATGGGCGAACCATTGGCGAATTACGATAATGTAAAGAAAGCAATTCACACCTGGCTCAAGTACACTGACCTTGGCCCAACACATATTACCGTTTCAAGCGTTGGCATTCTTACCCAATTAGAAAAAATTCTTGAAGATAAAGATTGGCCGCATGTGCGAATTGCGATTTCGCTTCACAGTGCTAATCAATCACGCCGCGAGGAAATAGTGCCAACAACCGTGCCGGAATTTTTATCAAAACTTGCCGATTGGTCGCACCGCTACCACAAGATTCTTGGCAACCGCCGCCACTATATTACCTACGAATACACTGCCCTCGCTGGCATAAATGACACGCCAGAGTTGGCAGAAGAGCTGGCGAGCTATATACTAAAAACCGCCTCAAGCAAAATAAATATTATTCCCTACAATCCCGTGCCTGGGAAACCATTTGATCGCAGCGACAAAGAGCGAATTGAACGCTTCAAAACCATTCTCCGCAACCACGGCCTTGATGTCACCCAGCGCCGCACCATGGGTGACGATATTGCCGCCGCGTGCGGGCAGTTGGTGACGGAACTATAGAAAAGCCCAGCAACATCCTATTGCTGGGCATCATCCTCCTTTCGCGCCTACTTGAACGCATCATGTTTCATGTAGGTCTTGGCGTGGCACTCTGGGCACACAAACCAATACATGCTATCGCCCTCCCAATCAGTCGACGAAAGGACGTCAGCCGGCACCAGATGCAGCAACGCGCCGCATCCCCCGACTCCTTTGCCAAGCCCATACCCCTTACAGACGAATTCCTTGCCGAAGTTCGTATTTTCAGAGCCTTTCTTTAGAACTTTCACGATTCGCTCCTTTCTTGTTGCAATTGTTGTATGACTCGCCAATGATCAAAGCCCACCTCGGCTTCTTTGATCTCCGCGATACGTCTAACGATGATGCGTTTTGCATCACTGCCGGCGCACATCATCTGAAGCGCTTCAGATAAAACCTCGATCACAAATACGATCGACACTTTGTCGCCCCGTGGATCACGTCCCGGAGAATCCAAAACCATGAGCCGCCGGAGGTGGCACGGAACAGCCCCAAGGCCGATCTCTTCCGAAAGTTCCCGTACAGCAGCTTCTTCAAAACTTTCGAGTGCCTCCACATGCCCGCCAGGCAATACCTGAAGATCCATGAACGGCGGCTTGGCTCGTTCGATAAGGATTATGCTCTGTGCGTCCACCACCACGGCCACATCAACCGTCATCTTAGCGCCGCTACCCTTCTTCAGTACTTTCATGACTTACTCCTACCGGCATGGCCGGGGTTTGTTGGTTGTAAAGAACGCCGTCAGCCATCTCTAGCGTAGAGGAAATAGAAAAATATCTCCGTAAAAATCTGTGGATTACTTGACATAAGAAAAAAATTGTTTTAAAATAAGGGAAAAGTTTAGTTAAAATAACTACGAATTTTTTCGTAGTTAACTGACATATGCCCCACAGCGACAGACAGCGAGAACTGACAGAGGTATTAACTAGTTTTGGGCTCAACAAAAAAGACCAGGATGTCTACCTGGGCCTTTTGACGCTTGGCTCCTCAACTATTACCCCGCTCAGCCGGGCATTACGGATGCCAGCCACCACCGTGCAATCAGCCGCAAATCGTCTGCACGCCGATGGGTTGGTGGGTATTTCAAAACGAAAGTCACGGCAGGTATACGAGGCGCTAGACCCGATTGTTTTGAAGCGGCTTCTCGAGGAAAAAATAAAAGAAGTAAGCGGCATTGTCCCGTTGCTTCAGGCTCTTCAAAAAGATGAGCATGAAGATGCCCGGCTGCGCGTGTACTATCGCGAACGGATGACTGATGTTTTCAATGAAGCCCTGTCTGCCAAGTCAAAATATATTTACGAAATTATTGCGGCGAGAGAACTCCAGGAAATCATAGGCGAAAAATTTCATTTCACCCGGCGCAGAGTTGCGGCAAATGTCCGGCTAAAAAGCTTGCGAGTAGAATCGCAAGAAATAAAAAAATATTCACGACAAACACACGATCGGGAGCTCCGCGAAGCCAAATTCCTGCCCCGTGAACTGACCTTTCGCGCCAACCTTCTTTTTTGGGATAATACAGTTGCATTCTTTAGTACGAAATCGGAAGGCATTGCCTGGATCGTGAAAAGCGCGGTGATCAAAGAGTCTGTTCAGCAAATATTTGACTTGCTATGGAGCATCAGCAGACGCATGGAAACGGACACGTCATCAATACACGCATAGTATCCCCCACTTCATCTTCACCATGGTCATGACTCTAGGCTTTCCACACTACCATGAATAACATCTATGAGATTCTAAAAGAGCTGGGAATCAACTACACCGAATACACCCATCCGGCCGTATTTACGTGTGAAGAATCTGATATCCACTGCCAACATATCCCAGGCGGAAAAAGTAAAAATTTATTTTTGCGGAACAAAAAGGGTGATAAACATTATTTGGTGACGCTGCCCGCAGCCAAACGCGCTGATCTCAAAAATTTGGCACGACTCCTCAGCGAACAGGCGCTCTCGTTCGCCTCGCCCGAACGGCTCATGAAATATTTAGGTGTTACTCCTGGGTCAGTGACCATTTTGGGACTCATCAATGATGCCAATAAAGAAGTGGCGGTAATTATTGACGAGGATCTTTGGAAAAATCAGACAGTCCAGTATCATCCGCTCACGAATACGGCAACGCTCGTTATCGAAAAAAATGATCTTAACCGATTTTTACAATGGACCAGGCAAACTCTCCTCCACCTTCACATTTAAATCGATATATGAAAACCAAAAATACCACCCAATCAGTCACGTTCAACGCCACCCCTCACGAAGTCTACCAAACACTTATGGACAGCAAAAAACACGCGGCATTTACCGGTGGCAAAGCGACCATCAGTACCAAGATCGGAGGGACATTTAAAGTGTACGACGGTTATATCAAAGGCATGAACTTGGACCTTGTACCGGACAAAAAAATCGTCCAGGCGTGGCGTGGATCTGATTGGCCAAAACACCATTTCTCGGTGGTGACCTTCAGACTCATCCGAGTCAAGGCCGGTACAGAACTCATCTTCACCCAGATCGGAATCCCCGATGATTTATTCAAAGATATTTTAAGTGGCTGGAAAGAATATTATTGGGAACCGATGAAGGAAGCATTCGAAAAAAACAAACTATGAAAAAAATCTGGTTACCTTTGATTGCCGTATTCCTCCTTTTTAGTAGTGTTATGATACTAAAAAATAAGTCCCGAAACTCATCCCAATCTCATACCATTCGTTACGTCGTTATCGGTGACTCTTACAGTAACGGTGAAGGCACGGGAACTGGATCGGCCTGGCCAGTCCTTTTGGCCGACCATCTAAGAGACGAGGGCATTGATATTGAGCTTGTAAAAAATCTCGCTCAGTCTGGATGGACGAGCGAAGATGCACTCCGCGCTCAAATTCCAGCGTTGGAAAAACTGCAACCGAATTTTGCCACTCTCCTGATCGGCGCTAACGACGCCTTTCGCGGGATACCAACAGAAACGTTTCAAAAAAATTTTATAAGCATTTTAGATCGCATGCTGATGGTGTTAAAAAATAAAAATCGTTTATTGGTTGTCACAATCCCTGATTACTCACTGAGCCCGGAAGGGAAAATCTATGGACTACCGTCTACACCAATCTCGACTTTCAATGACATTATTAAAAATGAAGCGCAAAAGCGCGAGTTGATGGTCGTCGATATCTTTCCATTATCACGAACCCTAGCTTTAGACCCAAAAATGTTTGCCGATGACGGACTTCACCCATCGGTAGAGCAATTGATCGAGTGGGAAAAGATAGTAGCCCCAGTTGCTCTCTCTGTAATCAATCATGGTATGGTGAAATCAGCAAAATAATCTATCTTCATCTATGTTAGTAGAAATCGAAAAACTCGTCTTTGGCGGCACTGGCATGGGGCATGTCGATGGTAAGGTCGCTTTTGTTTGGAATGCGCTACCTGGAGAAACAGTTGAGATTGAAATTCTCCAAAACAAAAAAACGCATATTGAAGGAGTGGCAACAAAAATTCTTAATCCATCGCCAGACCGCGTGATCCCGCGCGAATCTCACTGGCTATCTTCAAGCCCATGGCAACACATTGCTTGGGAAAAAGAAAACTATTGGAAACGTGCCATTGCGGCCGAGACCTATAGCAAATTTGGTGGACTCATTCTTAGCTCCAATGACTTGGAGATTGTGACCGATAACAAAGAATACGGCTACCGCAATAAAATTGAGTTTAGCTTTACTGAACTCAAGAGCGGCGAAATTTCGCTGGCTTTTTTTGAGCGCGGTAAACACCACCATATCCATGCGGAAGGTTCGCTTTTGGCCGAGCCAGTGATCAACGAAACAGCGCAGTATATTTTACAATGGATCAACGAACAAAAAATTCCGATGAGAAGTTTGAAAACACTTATCCTGCGAAGTGACAATGAAAAAAATACGATTGCCGCACTCTTTATTAAAGACGAGATAGAATTCTCGCGACACCCAACACTAAACGACACGCTCAAAGGCTTCCACCTCTACTACTCCACCCACAAATCTCCAGCCTCAGTACCGACGAAACTTCTCTACTCTGAAGGACAGAATTATCTCATTGCGAACCTAAAAGAAACGAAATTAAAATTCGGCCTCCTGAGTTTCTTCCAAATTAATCTCCCTGTCTTTGACATGGCGCTCACTGACATCGCCGCGTTTCTTCACCCCCACATGCCAGTTGTTGATTTTTACTCCGGCGTTGGGGCGATTAGTCTCCCGCTTTCCCAAAATCGTGACCGTACGACTCTTGTCGACAATAACGCCGAAGCCATTCAATACGCGAAAGAAAATATCATCTTAAATAAACGACAAAATTGCGAAGCCATCTGCCTGCCAGCCGAAGATACCACCTCTGCCATCCAGGAAGACGCAATGATCATCCTCGACCCGCCTCGTGCCGGACTGCACCAGAAAGTCGTGAAGCAACTTCTTATAAAAGCCCCGCCGCGCATCATCTATCTCTCCTGCGGCATCGACACCCAAGCTCGAGACCTTAAATTATTGTCAGAAGCGTATCGATTAACCCATGTCAAACTGTATAATTTCTTTCCTCGCACTCCGCACATTGAAGGGTTATGTGTTTTGGATCGGGTGTGATATAATAAAAATGTTATGCCTAAACCAAGCGAACAAACTAACTTCTCTCGTCTGCGCTCGATCTTCTTTTTCGGTTTGATTGCCCTTCTCCTTGTTGGATTCTTGTATATCATCCGGCCATTTTTTTATCCGATATTCTGGGCGGCCATTATTGCCATTTTATTTTACCCGATTCACAAAAAACTTCGTGACGGACTAAAACTCCCGCGTCTAAGCGCGCTTATGACTGTCATCCTGGCATTGGTCACGATCGCAGTGCCATTGTCTGTCATTACTCTTCTCCTTTTCCAGCAATCGGCCGCTCTTTATGAGAGTATCTCCAACGGATCCCTTTACGCGAATATCCAAACCTTGAATCGCTGGATTGAGCAGACCGCGTTCGCGCCCTATATCGCCGGGGCCAAGGAGCAGTGGACGGTGTACGCCGCCGATGCTACCCGAGCCATAAGCATTTTCCTTTTCAACAACATCAAGGCAATCACGGAAAATTCCATTCGTTTCGTCTTCTATCTGTTTATCATGCTCTACACGCTGTTTTATTTTTTGAAAGACGGCGGAAAAATTCTTCGCCGACTCCAGCATTTGTCGCCACTCCTCGATCACCATGATGAACTCCTCTACGAACGTTTCACCTCGACGGTACGAGCAACGCTCAAGGGCACATTTATTATCGGCGGCATCCAAGCCACGCTCGGCGGTATTCTATTTTGGATAACCGGCATCGAGGGTGCCCTTATTTGGGGTACGATCATGTTTCTCCTCTCGATCATACCTGGTTTTGGCTCATTTATCGTCTGGCTCCCGGCTGGAATTATTCTCCTGGTACTGGGTGACATCTGGCAAGGTATAGTCATTCTCATCGTTGGGACGCTTGTCATTAGCACGATTGATAATTTACTGCGCCCCCTTCTGGTTGGCAAAGACATCCAAATGCACCCACTTATGGTTCTATTTACCACGCTCGGCGGCATCATTCTGTTTGGCTTCCCTGGCTTTATTATTGGTCCCATTATTGCCGCCCTATACCTATCCGTCATGTCTATCTACGACAACTACTATCTTCACGAGCTCAAGCATAATGATTAATAATGTTTTGATGCTTTTATGTTCTCTAAGTACACGACTGCGGCACCAGAGGTCATTGCTAGAGAATTTAACACTGACGCAAAGGCCGGCCTTGCCTATACAGCAGTAGAAAAAAATCGAGCCGCGTATGGCCGCAACGAACTCGAACAAAACCGCTTCAGCATCTGGCGGATTTTTTTTCGCCAATTTGCTTCACCATTTGTCTATCTTTTGATTGGCGCCGCTCTCCTAGCCTTCCTGTTGGGGGAACATTTAGATGGTTCTCTGATTCTTTTGTTTATCATTATAAATACCGCGCTTGGTTTCCATCAGGAATACAAATCCGAACACACGGTCGAACTCTTGAAACGCTACGTGGTGGCGCGCGCTCGAGTTATGCGCGACGGGAAAGAGAACATGATTGCGGCAAACGAACTTGTCCCCGGAGATTTAGTCATTATCCAAACTGGCGATATTATTCCAGCTGATCTTCGCATCATCCGGGCAGAAAATCTGGTTGTGAATGAATCACCGCTGACGGGTGAATCTGTGCCCATAACGAAGACGAGCGAAACGCAAAAAACTCCAGCCACCGAGGTGTACCAGGCTATCAATCTTGGTTTTTCCGGTACCACCGTGGCCGAAGGCAAGGGTTTGGGGCTCGTCATTGCGACCGGCCGAGCATCGGTCATGGGCACAGTCACGAAACTTACGACCGAAACCAAGCGAGCCAGCAGTTTTGAGCTGGGGATTCACAAATTGAGCATCTTTATTTTACGCCTGATTCTTGTTACCCTGACATTTGTGTTCGTGGTCAACGTGCTCATGAAAGGGGCGAATATGGCCACGATTATTCCACTCATTATTTTCTCGATTGCTCTGGCAGTCAGCGTTATACCCGAAGGCTTGCCTGTCGTTACTACCTTTTCCCTTTCGCGCGGAGCACTGCGGCTCGCCAAGCATCATGTGGTCGTAAAGCGCTTGTCATCGATCGAAGACTTGGGAAGTATCAATGTGCTCTGCACAGACAAAACCGGCACACTGACCGAAAACATACTCACCGTAGAAAACACCCACGCTCATGAGGGGATCGATTCAGCCGCCGTTATACGTTACGCGGCCCTAGCTTCGCCATTTTTGGCGGAAAAAAATAAAGAACCGAACAATGCCTTTGACTTGGCGCTCTGGCAAAAATTAAACAAAAAAGAAAAAAAATCAGCCCAAAACGCCAGTCATCTACAAGAAATCCCGTTTGATCCCGAACGCCGACGCAATACCGTACTCGTAAAAACTGAACTGGGTGAAGAACTTATCTCACGCGGAGCGCCAGAGGTCATTGTGAATCTGTGCAGCCATCTGAAATCAGAGGAACAACGTGAAGTGCTAGCGTGGATGGCCGACGAGGGGGCGCATGGCAGACGAACACTGGCAGTGGCAAAAAAAACGCTAACGCACGCGCCAGAAAATATGGCAACCGCCGAACATGATCTGGAATTTCTTGGGCTCCTGTCATTTAGCGATCCGCTAAAGCCTACAGCCAAATCAGCCATAAACAAAGCCAAGCACCTTGGCGTCCAGGTAAAAATTATTACGGGTGACAGCGCTGAAGTCGCCGGGACCGTTGGCCACCAAGTCGGGCTTGCGACTGACAGCAAAGATGTACTCATCGGTGAAGCTCTGGACAAGCTCGGGGACAAAGAAAAAATTGCTGCCGTCGAGAAATATAATATTTTTGCCCGAGTATCCCCTGAGCAAAAATACCGCATTATTGAACTATTGCAAAAAAAATACACGGTTGGCTTTTTGGGCGAAGGCATCAACGACGCGCCATCCTTAAAGATTGCTCACGTTGGCATTGTCGTGGCCGAAGCCTCTGACATCGCCCGCGAAGCGGCCGATATCGTCCTTCTTCACCAGAGCCTGCGTGTCGTAATTGATGGCATCCAGGAAGGCCGCGAGGTCTTTGCTAATACCATAAAATATATCAAGGCCACCCTGGCCTCGAATTTGGGTAATTTTTACGCGGTTGCGGTCTCAACTTTCTTCATTGATTTTCTGCCCATGTTGCCCATTCAATTACTCTTGGTAAACCTTCTATCCGACTTCCCCATGATCGCGATCGCGACCGACACGGTGGACAAAGAAGAATTACGCACGCCTCGCTCCTATGACATCAAGGATATTGCGCTGTTTGCCACGATCATTGGCGCAGTCAGTACCATCTTTGACTTTTTATTTTTTGGCATTTTCTTCCGTCTGGGTCCGGAGATCTTGCAGACCAACTGGTTCATTGGCAGTATCCTAACCGAATTGGTCTTTATCTTTTCGGTTCGCACTCATGGACTCTTTTTCCGTGCCAAGCTGGCTTCGACCCTCCTTATTGCTCTGTCTGGCATGGCTTTTGTTACTACAATCCTGCTCCCCCTCACAGCGTTTGGCCAGCGCGTATTCCAATTCACCCTTCCGACATTACCCCACCTGACGCTCATTCTCGGCCTGGTCGCACTCTACTTCGTGACCACCGAGTGCGTGAAGCTCTTGTATTACCGATTCGTCAACAGCAAACCAATCGGTGCATAAGAGAATAAAAGTAAAAATCCCTCTTTATTTGGCTATAACTTTATAATTGCAATCAAGCTCACAACTCAACGTATATAAAATCTTTTTACCACAATCGGTAAATCATACTTCGCTGACACCCCTTCCTTGATTCGCTCGAGGAGTTCTTCTGGTGTCAGCCAAAAATATTCGATAAAATCATTTTTGTTATAGTTCGGCACTTCGTCCATTGAAAGTTCGTACACTTTCATAAAAGCACCCACCTGATCGCGATGAGGTACTAAATATCCTAAGTACAAAGCTGGAGTAACGTCCAAATTAATATTCAACTCCTCCATCGTTTCTCGCTTCAGTGCTTCCTCATACGTCTCACCCGAATCCACATGCCCACCCATACTCATATCAAGCGCCAATGGCCGATCTCGTTTGTGTGCGGACCGACGCGGTATCCAAAGCTCTCCGAGAGAATTGCGAATAAACAAATTCACCACCCGAAAATTCGACAAATTCTCCGCCCGCACGTCAGCGCGAAGTTTCCGGCCAATGACAACATCATTTTCATCAACCAGGTCAAGATATTCATCGGTTGGATGAACGTGATTCATAATTCATAAAAAAATTCGAGGGAAAAAATCCTGCACAAAAAAATAAAGAAGACAAAGGGCTACCAATTACTAATTCTGAACAAACTCTTCTGTGTGTGACCTAATGTATTTTATCCTAAACTGACTCAAATTTTCCTCTTGATAAATTTGATAGAATAAACGATCAATTTCACTAAGAGGATTGTTCTCGTATGATTTAGAAAAACTTTCAATCGTGCCATCATTAAATTTTTGTAAATCATCTTTAATGGATTCGTAGGTAGTGTTTGCCCTTTGCATAAGATCAGCGAACTTATTAGCGCCAAACAATCTGAAACCGTCCACTGCCATCCCTGAAAACTGACCACTTGAATTGAAATAAAATTGATTGAACCCGCCATTATTCACCTCCCCCTCAACCAACCATGTAACATACAATGCCCTTTGGCCCGGACTTAACTCCTCAACGGCATTTAATTCACCATCCCTAGACATACTAATTAATCTATAGATACCATCGATGATCGTTTGCTCCAAATAAATATCCTCAACTGAGTCAAGAATCTCCTTAGTCAAAACTTCATTAACAGATTGCTTTGATGATATATTAGATCATGGGCCTTGCCCCCTCTTGGTTAAAAACAAAATATGGTAGCAAATTATTGCCAAAACAATCAAAAATAAAACAAGTTTAATCAGTCCCATATTTAAACTCTAACAAAAATTATAAACTGCCGATAAATTTTTACCACAAACTGAAAACAATAAAAATTCTCCCCGTAGTGCCGCGAGTGGGGGTCGAACCCACATGATCTTGCGATCGAGGGATTTTAAGTCCCTTGCGTATACCAGTTTCGCCATCGCGGCATTTGGCACTGGCGAAGGTCTACCAATTTCGCCACCGTGACATGTCCAACACTATAATCGCTATTCATTGAAAAATCAAGTCTCCAATTTTTACCTCCACGCTAATCCAACTGCCTTCTTTTCTTACTCTTCTACTTTCATCGTTGTCATACTTCTCCACATCAAATATCAAAGTCTTCAATTATACGCTATAGCGTATAATTGAAGACTTTTATTTGAACCGCAATGTTACGACAACGAATAACCAGAACAACCTGAGAAGGCTGAGAAGATTTATAGATTAGCGTAAATCAAAGTGGCGCCGGAGTTCTTGGTCATTGGCAATACTCTCAGCAACAATATACAGCGCATCATAACGAACATGATACGCGGTACGAAGAAGTTCCAATAGCTCCTCGCAATCATAAGGTGTCACCCAAACACTATCCTGCAAACGATAGAACCCGAAAAAACGTATGCTGTTACGCACCGCGTCACGAATAGACTTTTTTTGTTCTTCAATATCAAAAATAAGCAACCGCCATTTTTTATCCCATCGCTTCTTCACTGGAAGCAATTTTCCCTGCAATTGATACTTGAGCCATTCTTTTTTCCCTTTCTCCGTCAACTCTGCTCTCCAACCATGCCTACCGCGCGCCACTCGAATCAACCCGCGCTTCTTCAAACGTTCCAAACACTGATGCGTTGACCTCTTGGGAAATTTAAAGCGCGCTAACTTTGGAATAATTTGAATAGCGTTGGGTGCGGCAATAGCCAGACCAACGAAACCAGCTGCGCCAATCACACCAAGTACTGTCCGAGCAATTTCTCCTTTGGCTATTTTTATTTTATCCATACTTTTCAATTTCTATTTCTCATATCACTACCTAAGATTATTGCTTCAATTATACGCTATAGCGTATAATTGAAGCAAATGAAAAAATGTTAATTAGACTGAAAAGTATAGAAAGTAAGAAGAAGACAAAAAACCAAAAAAATTTTAGAGCTCTCCTTCGAGAAAAAAAGTCAGGCATCTTCACTCCGCCGCACCAACCATTTGGCAACTTCTAGTACCGGCACAATCGTCCCGGCCGCTAGAACCGCGATCGCCCAATCGAGAAGCGAGAGTGGCACCGTGCCCAATGCCGTCTGAAATGTTGGGATATAGATAACACAGAGGAAAAGAAATAGCTCCCACACCACCGCGCGATTGAGCCAGCGGTTGGCGAAGGGGAGATGAAACGTAGAAAAATGACCGGATCGAAAACAATAAGTATTCAAGAGTTGGAATAAAATAAGGGAGGCAAACACGAGTGTCATACCCCACTCTAGTGACTTTCCTGCCTCCCGCGCCCAGATATACAGCCCGATATTGACCACAGTTGACCACAGCGCGCCAAAAATCATAAGAGCAATAAACGAACGACTAAAAAGGTGTTGATTCTTCTTTCTGGGGGAGCGCTCCATGATATCTGTCTCTTTTGGATCTACGGCCAAGGCGAGTGCTGGCAAACCATCCGAAACAAGATTAATATAAAGAATCTGAGCTGCTGAAAATGGCAAAGGCAAACCCATGACAGAGGCCGTGGTAATAATCCCAATTTCAGCCAAATTCGAAGACAAAAGATAAGCCAAAAATTTCTTGATATTCGTGAAGATAATTCTTCCCTCTTCAATCGCCGCGACAATCGAAGCAAAGTTGTCATCGGCAAGCGTCATTGCCGCCGCTTCCTTGGCAACACCGGTTCCGGTAATCCCCATGGCAATGCCGATATTCGCCTTTTTTAAGGCCGGCGCATCATTCACGCCGTCCCCGGTCATGGCCACAATATGACCGCGCCTCTGCAAGATCTCGACAATCCGGAGTTTGTGTTCCGGTGATACGCGCGCGCAGACAGAAATATTTTCAATAATGTTATCAAGTTGAGCGTCAGACATTGCCGCGAGTTCCGGGCCAGTCACGACTTTTTTCCCGGGTTCAAGTAAATTCAATTCTTTCGCTACTGCCTCGGCAGTGATCGGATGATCCCCGGTGATCATCATCACTTTAATCCCAGCCGCTCGACATCGCTCAATCGCCTCTTTGGCCTCAGCTCTAGGCGGATCAATCATGCCAAAAAATCCCAGAAAAATCATATCTCGCTCGGCAGAGAGCAAATCATTGGCTGGTCGATATGACGCGGCGATCACACGAAGCGCGTCTGTGGCAAACTCATGAGCGTGTCGAAGGATGGCTGTGCGAATGTCGGCAGTTAATGGTTCAATACCCGTATCGGTTTCATACTGCGTGCAAGAATTCAATATCACCTCGACCGCGCCTTTGCCGTATGCTGTCATCCTCGTCTCACCCTTGTGCAATGTGGTCATCCGTTTTGTTTCCGAACTGAATGGCACCTCGCCAATCCGCTGATATTCGTCATCAAGCAATTCTTTTTTAAGTCCGCCTTTTCCAGCGACTACAACCAGCGCCGCTTCAGTCGGGTCGCCTTTTGGCTCCCACGCATCTCCTTTGGCCACAATGCGAGCATCCGAGCAGAGCGCCCCTGCCTGAAGTAAGAGCCGCAACTGTGGCGTCACTGGATAAGGAACGCTACCCATAAAAAATCCACCCTGAGGCGCGTAGCCATCACCGCTCACGTCAATAACTTTGCCCCCGCCTAAAAAAATTCTTCGCACCGTCATTTGGTCGCAGGTGAGTGTCCCGGTCTTGTCAGAACAAATAATACTGGTCGATCCTAGTGTTTCAACGGCTGGCAGTTGCCGAACCAATGCGTGGCGCTTGGCCAGTCGCTCAACGCCAATGGCCAGGGAAATCGTGACGACTGCCGGTAGAGCCTCGGGCACCACCGCCACCGCGATCGCGATGCCAAAGATAAAAACTTCAAGCAGTGGCTGACCGCGAAATAGCCCCAAAAATACAATCCCCAGAATAATAAAAAACGCAATGAAACTTAATTGCCTACCCACGCGATTTAAATTTTTTTGGAGCGGGGTGACTTCTCTTTTTACCGTCTCAAGCATGGAAGCAATACTGCCAAATTCGGTCTTCATCCCAGTACCGGTGACTATTCCCCGGCCTCGGCCATACGTGACACTTGTTCCCGCGAATACCATGTTGCGCCGATCACCCACCACCGCCGCCTCTCCGCACATTTGTTCATGATGCTTTTCCACCGGTACCGATTCACCGGTCAAGGATGCTTCTTCTAGTTTCAAATTAACTGCTTCAAGCAAACGAGCGTCGGCCGGAATCCGGTCACCGGTTTTAAGAAGTATAATATCGCCAGGCACCAAAAATCTGGCGGCAATTTCTTTTTCTACTCCCTCGCGAATCACAGACGCCACCGGCGAACTCAATTCTCGCAGTGCTAAGAGCGCCTTCTCGGCGCGAAACTCTTGAAAAAAACCAAAAACAACCGTAAAAAAAATAATAACCGCAATCGTGATCGCTTCGGTCGCGTGTCCCAAAACGCCGGATAGGACAGTGGCAATGATAAGAATAATAACCAGCGAATTTTTCAGCTGGTTGAAAAATAGTGTTACCGGTGACGGCGGACGAATCGAAGTCAGCTCATTTGCTCCGTATTCGCTAAGGCGATTTTTTGCCTCGGCATCGAATAGGCCGGCTGTCGGATCAGCCTTGAGTCTTAGGAGTGTTTCGGCAATCGTAACGGCATGCCACCTGGCTAACTTGCTTTGCGTAATCATAATCACAAATTTTTTTGCCATGCCACATCGGGCACATTACGATTCGCATTATACCATCGGCCCAAAACAAATAAAGTGTCGCTCAAGCGATTTAGGTATTGTTGAATAAGGGGATCAAGTCCTGGATAGGTCTCGCGAAGTTCGACCACGCGCCGCTCAGCGCGACGACAAATGGCGCGGGCAAAAAATGCCTGGGCGCTTACTCGATGCCCGCCGGGCAAAATAAACTGAGTGAGCGGCTGCAGGTCTTTTTCCATCTCATCAATCCACTCTTCCAGCACTTGCACATGATATATCTCTAATTTCGGCACTGACCCAAGCTGCATTTGCACGTCGGCAATATTGGCGCCAATCGTAAATAATCGATGCTGGACTATCTCTAACTTATCTTTTACCAAAGCAGTATCCTCTAAAAAAGAAACGAGGAGGCCAATGCCCGCATTGAGCTCATCAACCTCGCCGATCGCGTCAATTTCCAGACAGCTTTTTTTCACTCGTTTCCCGCCAAGGAGCGCCGTCTCACCCTTGTCGCCGGTTTTGGTGTAGATTTTCATATCCATGAAAGCATTAAAACATAAAAACATGAAAGCAGTAAAGCCAAGACAGAAAACCGCCCCGACGGGTCGGAACGGTTTCTATAAGCTAATGAAGCTATAAGCTAAATCAACTGCACCCAAGTGAATCTCCGCAATTCAAGCACTTATAGCACGCCCCATTTCTAACCGTAATGTGCCCACAAGTTGGACAAGCCGGTGCATCGCCATCCATGGTGCCGAGAGCGGCATCCATCTGATCAGGAGTTTCGTCACTAAGCGTGGGAAGAGCTGGTTGAGCCTCTGCCAGTCTTGTATCCGTCACTGCCGACGGTAGGCTGAATGATTCCTGGGACGTGTTGCTACTTGCTAATCTAGCCACATTCTCTACCCGATTTTTCTGCACCCCCTGCGGTTTCACTTGCACGAAATCGGTTCGACCAAGATACTCCATTCCAAGTACGCGGAAGACAAAGTCAATAATCGAGGTGCAGATTTTTACATTCGGATGATCGGTCATCCCCGCCGGCTCAAATCTGGTAAAGGTGAAATTCTCGACATATTTCTCGAGGGGAACCCCATACTGCAGTCCCATGGAAACAGAGATGGCAAACATATTCAAGATACTACGGAACGCCGCCCCCTCTTTATACATATCAATAAAAATCTCCGCCAACTTTCCATCCGGATACTCGCCGGTACGGAGCCAAATTTGTTGATTGCCAACCTTCGCCGCCACCGTGATCCCACTGCGTTTTGCCGGAAGCTTTCGTTTTTCGCCATGGAGATAAATTCGATGATCCGTGATGGTGCCATCCTTACTGTAAGAATCATACACATGGGAATCGGGAATGTGCTGATGGAGAAGTTTGCTGGCTTCATGAATGGCCGCCGATATGTCAGAAAAACGCTGGTCTTCCACGGCTGCC
>JBBTRO010000124.1:0-1583 GCA_038065155.1 Patescibacteria group bacterium | reverse complement strand
AGACCACCAAGCGCCGCGGCATCGAGAAAGTTTGCCCGACAAAAAACGCCGAAGGGAAACCCGCTTGCGACTACGCCGAGCCGTATGACGGCGAGGTGCCGGGTGTCGAGCCGCCTAAAGTGGCCGCCGGGGTCTAAAGTTTTCCAAGAAACCGTATTTCCCATATATAAAAGGGGTTGCGTCCCCCTTTTCGCCCCGCAACGGTAGCAACTTCCGCCGACAAAGAACCCTTGCAAATGGTCTACTTCAGATTTATCCTCTAATTTGCTGATTTAATGATGGTGTATGGTGATTAATGTCTAAGAAAAAGACCCTTATCGCCGATCTGATTCACTATCCGATATCGCTTACTCAAGTAGAAAAAGCGATTTTGCAGGATCCGATATTCAATCGACTGCATGGAGTGAAGCAAAACTCAACTGCTTATTTGACTTTTCCCTCAATGAACCACGTCAGGTTCAGCCATTCACTTGGCACGA
This sequence comes from Patescibacteria group bacterium, assembly GCA_038065155.1. Classification (GTDB taxonomy): domain Bacteria; phylum Patescibacteriota; class Patescibacteriia; order Magasanikbacterales; family UBA922; genus JAHFIC01. Next base: position 1,104 of record JBBTRO010000124.1, on the reverse strand, counting down.
TGCATCTGGCTGGCGCAATGTGCCGATCTGGGCTGCTGAATGCCGAAGAGTCTGTCGCACGGCGTTTTCTTGATCATGTTGGCGAAATTGTTGACGCGGTTTTTGAGAAAAGCAAGCCGGAAATTAATAGGAAATTCCCCAAAACACAGCGAAACCTAACGCTGCCCACGAAAAGTGATGTCAAGAAGGTACTCGAAGTCTTTCATGAGTATTCTCCTTGGAGCCTTGCCCCCAATTTTGACAGTAGGTATTCTTTGTTGGCGTATTGCTGTGTTCAAGCCGTGCGGATTGCCGCGCTAACCCACGACCTGGGTCACCCCCCTTTTTCTCACGTCACTGAGTTTGTCGTTAAGGATTTGGCACAAGAATTTTTAAGCCGTGTGCCTGATGAATCTCATAGCCCGACTGACAGAGAAGCTGCATTCAAGAAATTTGCAAGTGAATTTGTCAAGAGCCCTCCTCATGAGCTGTTAACGAGAGAGCTTTTCTCACAGCAAATTCTCTCTATCGACTTCCTCCCAAGCATCGAAGACTCGAATATAGTCCCTTACATCTTTGTATTCGTCACGCTGAGGCTGGCGCAACTAATTCTTCGAGACAATAGCGTGAAATTGGCAGCGGATAAAACCCCTGATCTCGTTCTAAACTCTGGTCAAAAAGCCGCAATATTTGCATTGCATTCGCTCGTCTCAAGTGATTTTGACGCTGACAGGCTGGACTACGTTTATCGCGACACGCTGATGTCTGGTATTCGTTTTGAATCTGTTCGGAATGGTCGTTTAATCGAGTTGATTCTTCTTGAAGAGATCGAAGTTGTAAAAGACGGTCCCAAAGAACCTAGGTTTTTGCCGCATGTGCGAGCCATTCGAAGCTTGGAGGACTTTTTCAGCACCAGAATGGAATTGTACCGATCAGTTATTTATCACCATCACGTAATCAAGACCGACGCAATTTTGTACGCATCTGTGAGGGCGCTGTCAAAAGAATGGCTTCTGAACCGTTCTGGAAGTGTCCCAAATTTAGAGCATGAAAAAATTCTCAAATCCGACATCAATAGCATCCATTGGCTTTGGAACATTTTTGGGCTACCGGATTCGACCCCTT
>JBBTRO010000123.1:0-10836 GCA_038065155.1 Patescibacteria group bacterium | reverse complement strand
AATTCCGCCTCAGCGCGTTCCATTTTTTCATTGAGTTTATAACTTTCGAAACGAATTTGATGACTATAAAAATCGTTCAAATCCCGCACGGCCGCCGCGTTTTCGGTGGCAGGTGTGACGAAACTCCTGGCGAGCTCAAGAGACTCCCTGAGCTTGGCATCATGCGTCTCTTTGTATACCTCATCGAAAATCGCGCGAGCTTCGACATCGCCGATGGCATTCACGAGATTGATAACGGCTGACGAGACGATCGCATCGCGGCAGTTGTTTAGGGACAATCCCCGCTGTTCCTTGATGATTTCTTCAGCGATATCGCTGTACGACGCCGCCCCAGTATGAACCGCCTCAAAACAATAGTGCAGAAACCGGCTGGCGCGCTCAATCATGCCGCGAAAAAATTGGTCGGTTTTAAATCCTGGCGACAGTGATTGAACTTTCGGTAAAACAGCGCCGTAAAATTCTTCAGCGACGCGCACGGTGCCGGCATAATCATCCAAAATTTTTTGTACGTCAGCCATGGGAAATTTTTCACTTTCTCCAATTTCACCAAGCGCAAGTATTTCTTCAGGCGCCTTTGCGTTAAATTCCGATGCCAAAAAAGCGGTGGCAACGGCTGGGCCATAGGCCTCAATCAGACCTAGATAATCCCGCTTTTTTCTCTGGCCAGCCTCGGCATATTTGTTTAAAAATACCCGTCGTTCACGAGGCGAGAGAGACTCCAGCGATACGCCGGTTTCACGGGCAACTTCTTTTTTCACTTTTTCCAGTTCACCAAATTCTTCTGAGCCCATATTTGCCTGCGCGGCCTCTCCAGGCATAGTAAATATCGGCGCTGCTTTTTCATCATACGGCGTGATTGTGAATGCTTCTCGTCGAACATCGTAAAAGCCGCTCTTGCCTGCAGGGTGCCAGACAGCTGTTCGCACATCTTTCGTCTGAACCGCATGGGTCAACTCGTCTCGTTTTTTCAAGGTAAAGGTTGCTACGATTTTTTCTTGACCGTCTACAATTTTGCAGATGGCAGCCACCTGGTCGGAAAGGCGGTACGCACGGTGGGGTTCTTTGCCATACATTTTACCAACGTAATATCGAGCTCCTTCAATAATCACATATCCATTTACTCCAATATTCTTTGTCTCCCCAAAAAGGCGAGTTATTCCACCACTCATTGCCTCAAAGTCAGTCGGTCGCAAAAGTTCGGTTTTGGTCAAATTGGGTAGACCTTCATTTTCAAGAAACGCTCGCATGGATTTCAATTTTTCTCCCGGCTCTCCAAACTGCTGGCCACCGCGAAAAAAACCAAACGAAGTATTCTCGATCCATTTTTGCGTGATTTGCTTTCGCGATCCATCTTTATAGTTAACAACGAGTCTGCCTCGATTATTCCGCTCCCCATTTCCGTACTGAGGGTGATACAAAACACAGGCCATTTCAGCTTCTTTGAATGGTAAGTTTGGATGCTGAGGTGAATAATCACTATGCGCGCGCCTGACAAGATTGTTACTTGTTCAGACCTCCCACAGCCCCAAATGAAACTGTGCGGCTTTTATTTTTTCAACGTCAAACGCCGCCTCATTGTTTTCTGGGAGATAAAATAACGGCTTTGGCTCCGGCGGCTGACCAACATGCCCAGCGGCTTCCCACGCTTCCAGTTCCTGCCAACTATTAACCTTTTCCTCTTTAAAAAGAGAAAAAAGGAATGAGGTAATATCGCCCTGGTACAGGTCGCCGTATTGTCGGAACAGATCACGAGCGATTGACGCGACCGTATGGGTGTCACGGACTCCTTTGCGAGTCAAAAAGTTATAGCCATTTTCATTCGAGTATTTTACGGCTCCATCCGTCAGCTCTCGGAGCTTTCCAATGTCAACCATAACCTGCCCCCCCTCGCGCTCAACAACGCCAAGCGCCTCAAGTAGTTCAAATCCCTTTTCTTGGAACGCATGCTCGCGTTCCTGTTGTTCTTGTTCGGGTGATCGCCGACGCGGCCGCTCAAAGGCAACATCGCCGATCCCCATCCCTATTTCTCGACGCATAGTGATGATAAAAATCCATCCTATTTTACCCCGTTTCTCCTTTTTTTCAAACAAACCAACTTCAAAAAAAACATAAAAACATGAAAGCATAAAAGCACTGCTGACTTGATGGCCAGCGCAATACTCTCTCGCTTTCATGTTTTAAGCTCTACTCAGATGCTCTTCCGCCGTATTCACCGGTTTCAGTATTCACAACAATCTCCTCGCCTTCTTTGATAAAAATCGGCGCGGCGACCTTGAGGCCGTTTTCTAGGGTAACTTCTTTCGTCACATTGCCGCCGGCCGAGTCGCCACGCACAGCCGGGGGCGCTTCGGCTACTTTGTATGTGACTTTCTTGGGGAGTTCAATCGCGACGACACGGCCTTCAAACATGGCCGCAACCACCTCCAGGCCTTCTTTCAGATAATTCACGTCGTCGCCGACCGTCGCCATGTCGACCTCAATCGTTTCATACGTTGTCTGGTTCATGAACGAGCAAAAATCATTATTTTTGTATAAATATTGAAGCGTAATATGATCCACCTGCACAATATCAACCGACTCACTGCTTTTGTAGGTAATCTCAATCGATTTCCCACTAGCGATATCCTTCATTTTGGTTTTCGTAAACGCCGAACCCTTGCCCGGGTTCACAAACTGCGCGCCGGTAATCACATACAGGCCATTGTTGTGGCGGATCACCGCACCTTTTTTGATATCACTCGTCGAAGCCATAGAATTGATAAATTCGAAATCCGAATGTCGAAATTCGAAACAAAGTTAGTGAATACTAAATATCGAAATTGGTTTAAAAATGAAAAAATTAATCATTCAGACTTTCTTATAATTGATCCGAGAATCATCATGAGTTCAGTTACTTCTTTAACCAAGGCAGTGCGTTCGGTTTCTAATTCTGAAATATTGTTTGCGTCCACCAAGTTCAACCAATAACGAGTTTCTTTTGACTCCTTACGTGCAATTTTCACTCTCATGACAAAATCTTTTTTACTTAGTGATTCATTCGCCTCAATGTAATTCGCACCAACAGAACCAGACGAGCGTATCACTTGTTTTCCATCTTCAATATTTCCAATAGTTTTGGGCAACTTTTTTACAAAGATCCGCAACTGTTTTGCGAATGCCAATGTACGGTCCTCAAGATTATACTGTTTTGAATTTTGAACACCTTCGGCCATTTGAATTTGTTTCGGATTTCGTGCTTCGAATTTCGAATTTTCAACCCTCAAAGAGCTGAGACATGGGCAATGATACCACATCGTCGATGTTTTTGCAACCCGTAAAAAGCTGTACCAAACGGTCAATACCGAGGGCAATCCCGGATGATGGCGGCATGGTATGAAGCGCCTCAATAAATTCCATATCGATACCAAACACGTCTCTGCTAAGATTCGCGCGGTTGGCTCTGTCATTTTGCAAACGCTTGAGCTGTTCGTCCGGGTCAGTCAATTCGCCAAAACAGTTTGCGAGTTCCAGACCACCAACGTACACTTCGAATCGCTCGGCATAACGTGGATCGGCTGGCGACAGACGCGACAGCGCGGCCATCGGCGCTGGATAATGATGCAAGATCGTCGGCCGCTCTTTGCCTAGGTGCGGCTCGATTTCATTCAAAAATATTCGATAAAATAAATCCTCGTATGGTTCGTCTATTTTTGGTTTATACCCTTTCTTTTCACACAGTTCAAACATCTTTTCTCTATCCAAGCACTCATCTAAATTTACACCTGCGTACTTCTGCCAAACATCGCGCATGTGCAGGCGCTGAAAATTCGAAATCCGAAATTCGAAATCCGAAACAACACCAAAATTCAAATGCTCAAATTTCAAAACATTTTGATCATTTGGATTTGTTTCCTCCTTCGCTGAAGCTTCGGCGGACAAGTCGGATTTCGGATTTCGGATTTCGGATTTTGAGGAGAGGCTCTTCACTAAAAATCCCCATAGCTCCTCTACGTCTGTCATGATTGCCGTAAAGTCTTCCCTCGCCCGATACCACTCAATCATTGTAAACTCCGGATTATGCGTGCCGCCAAAACTTTCGTGATCGCGAAAAACTTTGCCAAGATAAAAAATCTTCTCGAACCCGGCCGCGAGCATTTTTTTCAGCGTATATTCCGGCGACGTATGCAAATACCCATCAAAACTTATTCCTTGCTCATTGTGTATTGCTACTTTCACCGGCGACAAATACGGCTCCTGCCCTGGCAAACGCAAAATAATCGGCGTCTCGACTTCAATAAATCCTTGCGGCCAAAACCATTCGCGAATGAGGCGAATAATCTCAAAACGAAGTTCAAGGTGTTTTTTATTTTTGACGATATGTGTAAGGTGGGACATAATCAAGAATTATACAGTTTAATGCCAATCGGCATTGGCCGGCTGCCCTTTGGCGCCCTAGTGTCGTCTCCCGAACCGGGAGCAAAATCCTGTCGCGCCACCGTGCCATCCGGCCAAACATGAATCCCTGGCATGCACGCCATTACATCATGATCACTTTCCATCCGCCCCATCATTCCCTTGCCCGGTACTGCATGTCCTGAAAAGGTGGAGATGTGGGTTCTAACTGCATATATGTGTGAACCGCCTTCATGCAAATCAAGCACGAAGCGACTCAGGGGATTGATAACCATATCATGAAAGGACCTATTATGATCCGTGGCCGATAACAAAACTTCCGGACCCAATGGCGCCAGGGTTTCAAGAACCGACTTCATGTCGGCCAAATATTTTTTCGGGTCTCGGCGCGCTGTATGCTCGAATTCATTTACACTGACTCTTGGGTTAAACAATAACCTTGGATCCTTTTTGTACAATGCAACAATTTTTTCTGCGGCCGCTTGCGCGTGCTTGGCATGACGCGACCACCCGGCCGTCGTGATGTGTATAGGCCGTGCAGGCGATGCCAAAAGTTCCACAACATCGCCGAAATTGGCAAACGCCCCATCGTCATGGGCAATGGAAAACTTTGCATCAAATGGATCGCTATCATAATAATTGGTGATAAACCGAAAGAAACTACTTCGTGCCGGCAATTCATCCTGGAACAGAGTTACATAATCAGCGGCTGGGTGTTTTGCGAATTCTTGTCTTAACAAAGTTTTATGTACCCCACTGTTCTTCTTGCGGAACAATGATCTAACGATCATATCTGCGTGTAGGCTCGAGCCATCCTCGTCGTATTCTTTAATCTCTGCCCTAAGGGCATCTGATAAGCCATGTTCCTTCTCAAGAAAATCAAGCTCCTTTTGCCGAGCGTGCGCAGTCCAATTATCGAGGAGTGGGGCTACCTTCTCTTCATACGAGCGCATTTGCGCCGCAATTTTTAAAAGTGCGGGAAACGGCATGGTTTCCACTTTTCTATCTGCTCCGGCGGCGCAAAAAGTGCATCCATGACTACAACCCTTGGTAACCTGTACGTTCGCCAATTGATTGCCAAAAATATCACTTGGCTTATACTCGCCAAATTCCAAATCACGGTATAGTTCGGGACGAGGCCGCTCTACTGTCGGCAATTCATCGGCCAAATCTCCAAGCAACCGTTCATCATTCATGGACTCCTGGACACGCCTACGAAGTTCCACCCCGATATCCGAAAGCGGATAACGTTCCTTCAAGAACAGCCTGGCGCGCTCGCGAATCCACGTCTCCTTTGTTTCTTTTGTCTGTTCGGCATCTTGCGGCGTATCCAATACGCGAAGCCGGTGTGATCTGCGTTCGGGTAATGATAGTGGGGACATTGATTCGCTCATATTCAATTTCACTTTAAGGATCAGATTGAAGACGATTAATTTCCTCCTGAATCAAACTAGTCGTCTCTCGTTTTAATACTTTTCGCATCAGCGCAAATTTCTCTGGTGACAAAAGCGTGCTTAAATCTTCAGCAATGCCCTTCTCTGTCACTTCTATATTAATAAATGCCAAAAGCCCGACAAAAAACTCTAAAACGCCTTCCCCCCGTCGCTCCCCAATGACTTTTACATTGTACTCATATCCGTGTAAAAAGAAATAATGAATATCATAGATATCCCTCCCAGCAATCCGTCCGGTTTTTTCGAAACGATCGGTAAGAGCGACAAGTTTGTGTGCGAACATAGTCTCTTTTGTCTGGCAGGTAAGAATCCGATCAATCTCTACAAACCGCTGCGGCTCATACTCGCTTGACACGAACAACGGAAACGAGGCATCGAGCTTCAATGTATTTCGTCCATCGTTCTCGTACTTCAAAAAATATTGGATGCCGTTTTTACTTGCGTCTTTTATGGTCATTCCCATATCGTGAACGATTGCCTCAAGCGCAATCCGCGTCTTTTTAATGTCGCTCGCCTGACCGGCATAATCAAAATCAAGGTCAACCGAAAATCGGTCAAGCCAGCCAAGCATCGCGGCGCAGGTGCCGCCCTTAAAATACAGCACGCTCGCGAGATACGCATCATCGGCAATCGCGCCAAGCACTCGGTACATCCAGGCTTTGTGCATCGCGTCCTCTTTACGCGGCAGAAGCAGCATATATTTTAGGAATAGAAATAGAATAACCGACAGTCTGTGCAATATTCTGGACTTTCTCCCAATCAACCATATTAGGCTCCGCTGCGTCAAAATATTTTTTCGGATGAAAATATAACAGATCCGCCATCGCTCGCTCCACAGTTGCAATCCGCAGCCCATTTTTTATCTCAATGCCAGCATCGTTGAACAAGTACCGATCAGCCAGCCGCCTCGACCGAAAAAAATATGGTGGCATCTGGAATCGCTTTGATTTCGCACCGACCAGCGTTATCTCTTGTGGCGGCTGATTGATAATTCCATGATCGTAAAGAACAGATTCGCATGATACATACCCGGGTGCATGAAGCGTCTTGAGACCAAGCAGATATGGATCAAGATCAGTCATTTTTTTTATGGAATAAAGACCGTTGTGGATACGATAAAGAATACCTTGTCTTGCATACCGCGACAAGGTCGTGTGCAGAGTATTCTGGTTCTCAATTCCCCAGAGATTGGCCAAATCTTGAGCATGAAAAACTACCTCACCGAGAGCAGCAACTTGAGCAACTCTTGTAGATGGATTCTTGTTCATATTTTCTGTACTATTTTGTACAGAATACTATAACATATTCCATAGCTACTGTCAAGAACCGTCTAGACAAGTAACTATTCAGACGGTATAATCGTGATGGTTAACCTCAATGCGGGTGTCGTATAGTGGTAATACCTCAGCTTTCCAAGCTGATGCGCGGAGTTCGATTCTCCGCACCCGCTCAATTAACCTTTTATTCTTATGCTATTTGAACGCTTTTCTCGCCCACCAAAGGAATCGCCAGTGGGTACCTACCGCCTCGATGTCATTTCCTTGCCCGAAGAATGCGATTGGGAAAAATACTTACCAATCGAACTGCGATACATTTTTTCACAACATCCGGAATACAAAGAAAAAATTCGAATGATCCTTTCCCAAGGCAAAGCGATTGGTATCAGAACAGTGCTGCGCACGCCGGAAAACATCCTCAAAGCCATCCACACGATCAGCGTCCATAGCCAAAAAAATTACATCATCACCTGGCTGCCGCAACTCTTGCGTGACAAGCACCGGCCGGTATTTACCCCTGCTGACCAGGTCCAGGCAACGAAGCATGGCGAAAGTCTCGAGAAAGCCGTTGAGACGATTCTCTCCGATCGCTTGCGCTTCAAAAGATTCGTTTTAATCGACGAAGAAAACATTGGCATCAAACCACAGGAACAGCAATTCATGACCGAACTCTCTGAACTTTTGTACCCAATTGCGATTGACTACTCGGTCTTTCGTGTCATTGCCGACAACGCGCGCGAACGCACCGAGGTCGCCCAAACGATTATTAAAGCGCTTCTGATTGTCGGTCCGATTGCCCATTTCTTGGAAAAATTTGCCTCTGGAGTCGGAAAAGTCTTTGCCGCTTCCGCCGATGACCTCCTTGGCGAATCGGCTGAACTAATGGCTCTGCGCGGTTCTGGTTTTGGCTGGCGGGAACTGGCCAAACGAGGCAGAGTCTTGATTCCGGTTTTTGCTCTTGCCACCTATGGTGCCTTCCAAGTTGAACATTTAATCTCTTCCGGCCACATCCTCTGGGGCGGTGTGGTCTTTGGTCTCTCGGCCGTGGCGCTCTCTCTCACCACTGCTATTCAATCGGTCTTTATGTATAAAAAAAATCTTCGCCACCTTGTCGAGGATAGAAAAGCAACCCTGACCACAGATAGGACACTCACCAAAGTGGCCCTGATTCAAGATTTTACCAATCCCGCACGGTTGGGACTCATCCTCGGTGCGTCAATGGCACCAATTATGGGCATGATTGGTGCCGTCACCGGACTCATGCACAATGGCTGGGTGCTGGCTACCATTGGCTCGACCGAATCTATTGTCGCTGGCTTGACTGTCGTCCTCGCCGACCGTATCAATGAATGGCGCTTTCGAAAAGTCCTTCACAAACGCATACAGTCCCGCCGGCCTTGAATTATTCTGCACCTCTGGTATAATTCGGAACGTTATCGCGGGATAGAGCAATTGGCAGCTCGCAGGGCCCATAACCCTGAGGTTCCCGGTTCGAGTCCGGGTCCCGCAACTTGGCTACGTCCTATCGGACTACGCCAAGCAAGCTCTTATCTTGAGCTTGCTACAATATATGCCTCACTACGTTTATATTATTGAGTGCCAAAATAAAACTTTTTATACTGGCATTACTGATAGCGTAGGCAAAAGAATGGCTGAGCACCAAACAGGAAAAAGCAAAAGTACCCAATACAGAAGGCCGATAAAACTCAAATGCTTTCTGTGCTTCCCAAACAAATCTAAGGCGGCTCAATTTGAAAAGTATTTAAAATCTCACTCAGGCAGAGCCTTCTTAAAAAAACATCTCATTTAATAAAAAGAAGAGCTTGCCTGGCTCGGCTATTCGCCGAGTAAACTCCGCACCGAATAAAGACAGTTTGTCTAACAAAGAAAGTAGAGCTTGCCTGGCGAAGCCGCTAGGCGAAGACAGGCGGGTATCGTATAATGGCTATTATGCGTCCTTGCCAAGGACGAGAAACGGGTTCGACTCCCGTTACCCGCTCAAGTGCGTATTTGCCCAAATACGCACTGTATGGCAAAAACAAAAGATCGCCCATCTTGGGCGGTCTTTTGTTTTGAAAAAAATATGATATACTGACACTGTTTTATTTATATTCTCTTTGTCTATGCGTCATCGTTACCTAATTCAAAGTATTGCCTGTCTGGCGTTTGCTCTTTGTCTCATTCCCGCCCAGGGTCAAGCTCAAGAAGTAAATGCCGAAGCAATTGCCGAAACTTCTGTCACTGTAACCAGCGAACCAACCGACACCACCGCCAGCGCAACAACTGAAGCCACAGCCGATGTTAACACCGAAGAGTCACTTGATGGCATCACCGTAGAAGAACCTGCATCCGCCCCCTCTGGCCTCGGACTTTTCTGGCGCGGACTCCGCGAACGCGTCACTATCGCTCTCACAGTTGATCCGGTAAAAAAGGCCGAGAAACAAATCAAATTTGCCGAGGAAAGAATGAAAATTGCGGAAAAAATCGCCGCGGAATCAACGAGTCCCGAAGCTCAAGCCCGAGCCGAAAAAGTCATCGAGCGCGCGCAGGCATTTTTCGATCGAGTCGATGAACGGAAAGACGAATGGCTGAAAAAAGATGACGAAAAAGCGAAGCGACTCCTCAAAAATATCGCCACGCATCAATCCAACCGCTGGAATGTTATTGAGAAACTCGAAGAGCAATTTGGTGATACGCCAGATTTGGAACGTCTCCGAGAAAAAGCAGAAAAAGGTGGCGAGAGAATTTTGAACGCTCTTAGTAATGAAAATGCATCGGATGAAGTGAAAGAGCATTTGCAAAATGTTCGAACGCGCATTGAAGCAAGTGCGAAAATAAAAATGGAACTGAAAGAGAAAAAACAAGGACTTTTGGACAAAGTAAAAGCCGGCGATGAAGGAGCAAAGGCAGAATTGGACAAGCTTCAAGAAGAACGAAAAGAAAAATTAAAGACCGTCCGAAAGGAATTCAAAGCCAAACGTGAAGCGGCAGTGGACAAGGCAAAAGAAATGAGAGATGATGAAAAAGAGGTGATGAAAGAAAAAGTGGAAAAAAGAGTAGAAAAGAGGGTTGAAGAAATACAAGAGGGCCGAAAAGAAAATAAAGGTGAAATAAAAATGGAGGCGAAGAAAGAACTGAAGCAAGAAATCAAGGCTGATGTCCGTCAGGAAATAAAGGCAGATATACGACAAGAAGCGAAACAGGAAGTACGCCAGGAAGGTCGAGCGCCAGTGCGAAAAGAATTACGCGACAATCGTTAAGACCAAAACATCACCCTAAACGGGTGATGTTTTTTTGAGAAGAAGACAACCAACTATTTCACTGTTTTAATCGCATCCACAATATCAAGCACCCGCCGGCAGGCTTTTACATCATGAACACGAACAATCGAAGCACCGTTCATCACGGACACTGCAACTGCACCAAGCGTGCCCTCTAGCCGTTCTTCAACTGGTAAGCCAGTAATTTTGCCGATGAATGATTTGCGCGATGGGCCAACTAAAATTGGACAACCGAGTGTGGTAAATTCTTCTAGATGTTTTAAAATGTTAAGGTTGTGCTCAAGTGTTTTACCAAAACCAATGCCTGGATCGAGAATAATATCCTTTACACCAGCGGCCTTAAGAGCCTGAATTCGTTCGACAAAAAAATTTTTGATGTCCTCAATAACATTGGTATACGTTGGATTTTCCTGCATGCTCTTGGGCTCGCCT
>JBBTRO010000122.1:0-8501 GCA_038065155.1 Patescibacteria group bacterium | reverse complement strand
GATGCCGATATGCCCGGTCAACAGCGGCGGTACCTGATAGCACAGCGACTTCCCGCCTCCGGTCGGCATGAGTGCCACCACATCATTTCCCGCGACGATACTTTCCACAATTTCTTTCTGCCCCGGGCGAAAATCGGAGAAATGAAAATATTTGGCGAGAGTTTGTTCGAGCATAAAATAATCGTACTCATGTAATCGTACTTATCGACTGACTATTGACTTTCAAGTGACTGTATGTGATAATGTGAATATCACTACGAAATAGACCCCTGTACGGATACGTCCGTGCCGGGGGCTTTTTCATTTTGGGCGGTATGCCAATTTATGCCGGACATCTTGCAGATACACAATCGGAGCGCCGGTGCGTTTCAGGAGAATTGAGCATTTCTCAACCTGAGCCGGAGAAATGATCGTACACAGCACGCCTTTTTCCAACCAAAATCTTACCAGCGGGGCGTAGTCCCCATCGCTCGAAACGAGCACTGCCGCCGCGATCTTGCCCTCGTACCAGTCTCTAGCCGCACGAAGCACCAGGTCGGCATCGCAGTTGCCTTTTGCTTTGCCATTGCCGTCGTAAACGACCTCTTTAAAAATGAGTTCATACCCAGCGCCCTGAAGCGCGGTATAGAGTTCGGCATTTTTCGGCATCATGCCGATGAAAAGATCCGCACCCGTCACGGCAAATTTTTGGCGAACCCAAGATCGAAAAGCCCGATAATCCAGTTTCCATCCCGAAGCCGCCACCCCTTTGTGAAGATTGGCGCCGTCAATATACGCTTTCCGCACTGGCTCAGATGTCATACGCCAAGTTTTTTTTAATTTTGAACAATGTGATCTTCCAGATCGTAGTCCTTCTTAAATGCGTCCAACAATTCAACGTATCGTACCACTCCACCCATAGCCAGTCAAAAACTAATTGACAAACCAAGTGAAAAATGGTAGGTTCGCCGGTACGTTCACGCACGGTGCGGTACGTATAAACAAGGAGAAAGTGATGAAGAAGTCAGTAGCGGTTCTTTTCACAATCATGACCGTCGCCTGCAATTCGCAGAGCGACAAAAAGGGAGAAATCAAAACGGGAACGCAGGGTCGAGCCCTGACGTCGTGCGCGGATCCGGGAGTCGGAGTCATCCGCGACTGCCTCCTCCCCCTTCTTCCGCCCGGACCGCAAGGACCGGCCGGTCCAGAGGGGCCGCAGGGGGTGCAAGGTCCGGCAGGAGTCTGTCCAACACCGACGTGCCCGGCCGGGATGGAGGAAATCCGTACCGAAAGCGGCAGTCTCGTCTACTGCTTCGAGATTCTGCCGCCGCCAGAGGTAAACTGGGTCGCGTGCCGCACGAGCTGTGCCGACCGCGGCGCAAAACTCGTCTCGCTCACCGATCTGCCGCTCGTGTGCGCGGCGGATCCGGGGGTGTTTGGTGAAACGATCGAGAAGTACTGGCTGAGTGATGTCGACAGCACTGCTCTATTGAGTTCGATTTACGGAAATGTACAGCTGTTCCCACCGCTCCAACTCGGAGGAGTACTCGTCAATTCTTGTACATTTATCAACCAGTACAGTTCGAGTGATATACCGACTAGCGGTGAGCCATACAACTCTACGGTCAACCTCGTTCGAGCAGAGAGACAATATCTATCACACGATGATGTCGGGTCACTCCGCATACAAAATGACATCACAATAGAAGCGTGGATAGAGCTTGAATCGCTTCCCGACAGTGGCCAGCACTACCCTATTGTGAGCAAAGCCGGTAGTGCGGCGACTTATGCCTTTTCCTACTCAAACTTCGGAGAAGGAAGACACTTGCGGTTTGGAGTATCACACCACACAGGTACAGAAAATCTGTATGTTACATACAACATCGATCTGGATACAGGACGATGGTACCATCTTGGAGCAAATCGCAATTCCATTTCCGGTGCAATGAAACTTTTTTTGGATGGTGTCGAAGTGGCAAGTGTAAATAATTCTTCAGGTGCGGCGATGAATAATGAAACCACTCTACCATTCAACATCGGCTTATTCACGTATTACGGCGGGTCGGAACACTTCAGTGGCAGAATCGACGATATACGACTGTGGAACGTGGTCAGATCAGAAACAGAAATTGCCGCCAATCGGGGGATTGAGTTAGCCGGAAATGAGATCGGTTTGCAGGGTTACTGGAAGCTAAATAATTCACTAGCTGACAGCACGACAAATGCGAACACTCTTACTATGAGCGGTATGCCGACGTTCGTATACCCTGGCCTGGTCACATCTCTCTTGAGCTTTGTAACCTCGCAACAATCCTCTCGCTGCATGTGCGGCATCGAGCCGCGGGTGCGGTAGAAAAATAGAGAAGGAGAAGAGGAATATGAAGAAAAACCCAAAAGAATTGGTCCGAGAGCGTGATCCGGATGCATTCGTGGAAGACGACGGGGAGCGGGTCTACATCAAAACGAAAAAAATCGTGGACGATCCGTGCCCCACCTGCCGCCAAAAATGGTCACACAAGGTTGTGGATCTCAAACGCGGCGCACTTGGCTCCGGAGGCAGTGCCGCTGCAGCGTGGAAGTCGGCGGCGGAAAATCTAGGACTCCTATAGTCGGTTCGCCGACCGAGCCGCACGTGTTCTAGACACTGATCTGCCTCGCCCCACCCGGAATCCAGCCAAAAAACTCCCACCAAAAAACCAGCCGAGCGCCCTTCATCACGCTCGGCTGTTTTATTTTTTTACTAAAGCCACATTGAAAGCAATTCCTCTGCCGCCCTGCCCCAGGAAAACTGCGCGGCGCGGGCTTTGCCTTTGGCGATGTAATGCAGACGAAGCGTTTGATCTGACAAAAGTCTTTGTATCGCAAGCGCGATATCACTAACATTCAAAGGATTAACAAGGTACGCCGCATCGCCAGCGACTTCAGGAAGTGATGAACGATTGCTCGTAATAACTGGCGTGCCAGCGACAAACGCTTCCACGACCGGAAACCCAAAGCCTTCGTACAAACTGGGGTACACGAAAAGCGAGGCGTTCTTATACAAAGCAGGCTTATCCTCGGGCGCAACATACCCGAGATAGCGCACGCTACCGCCAGCTATCGCCATTACTTTGGCAATAATTTCTTTCCCTCCCCACCCCAGCGGTCCGGCCAGCACCAATTCATACCCCACAAGCAATTGAGGATCATTTTTTTTTGCCAAAACAAAAGCCTCAATAATCGCTCCAACATTTTTGCGTGCCTCGATAGCGCCGAGGTAGAGAATATACTTTTTTTGGTAGCTTGTAGGTTGTAGGTTGTAGGTTGTAGGTGAACTCACTCCAGGATAGATTACCTTTACCTTACGCTCATCAACCCCATAAAATTCCACCACATCCCGCTTGGTATTTTCCGAAGGCGTTAAAATAATATCGGCTCGCTCGCACTGGCGACGCGCGTTTACCAATCGATGCCACAGGCGATCCTTTGGCGAATAGCAATCGTGAAAAAATTCAAAAGAAAGATCGTGGATCGTAAGAATTGATTTTGTTTTGGAAGAAAGGGTGGTGAAATTTAGATTGGGAGAGAACCAGCAATCCAGATAGCTTTTAGCTTTTAGCTTATAGCTTATAGCTTTGTCGAGTGTTGGTTGCTTGAAAATTACTAACGATGCATTCAACAACTTGTTCGGCCAGCGAGTGGCGACAAGGTGAATATTTTCCTGTTCCCATTTTGGAATTAACGAAGAAACATCGATAGATGAATTGTAGAACAAAAAATACTGATTCGTTTTGTCGAGCGCAAAGAGTACGTCAAGAAGCTGATACGTGTACTCGGCCACGCCAGTACGAACTGGCGTCATGAGCGGTCTGATGTCGATGCCGATATTCATATTATAAAGAGCCCACAAGGGCGTACCAGGTATAAAAACCAAGGACCCCACCCTTTGCCCACTCTGCCAAGAGCGTGTCTGAAGAAAGAGTGATATTGCCAGGCAAAACGCCATTATCATCTTTCGTCATCCCCTCGGAGCCTCGATCATGGGCCGAATCATAAATAAAAAATACATCATGATCATACCCAAAGAGCGTGACGTAGTGCTCGTACCCATGCCGCTCTACCAAAAGAATGACCGGGCGCTTCTCTGCCAACTGCTGTTTGAGAAAAATAATGCGCTCTTCCTTGGCAAGAGAGCGTAGAGAATACGACTCGACATGAATACCATGCTTCTCGAGTTGTTTCTCCAGACCAAATGGATGCGTGCCAAATCGAGGAATTTTCCAGTCAATGGCCCGGGCAAATTCTTCGGAGGAAACATCCTGGCCACTTAGCGTCCGCACTACCGCGGCCGTATTGTACGGTCCGCAAGCGTTCGGGGTCTGGCGAAAATTATATTCACTGGGGTACGCCATCATTACCGCAGGCGGAAGATCAGCTTTAACATCAATTACTGGTGTCGGTCTTACGACGCTAATTATTATAAAAATTAAAACCAAAACTCCAACTAGTACCCAAAATATTTTTTGAAACATATTAGGACTTACGCAATTGAACAGATTTCGCCTCGGCTCAATCTGTTACTCCAAACAATATACTTTAAGGAGCAATGAAATGAGCCAAAGCGAATTTCGTTGGGGGAGCCAAAAAACGACTTTCTACGAAAAGGCTGTTTTTGTTTGTTGGCTAGACTCTTCATACCGACGCGCGACATAATCCTTAATGCATTTCTTGAATCGATCAGTGCCAAACTGCAAAGCATGCTCCTGAATCTGTGCGCTGTCCCACTCGGTTGGAGAAAAACGCAAGACTGTATCCAGAAGTGATTCCCATGATTGCTCTTTAAAAAACACGCCAGTCTTTCCGGGAATAACCGTCTCAGTCACACCACCGACACCATAAGCAATCACGGGCCGCCCCGCGGCCATGGATTCAATCGGGGTAATGCCAAGGTCTTCGACCTGTGGGTGTATAAAAGCGAGCGCGCGGCTCAAGAGTTTCGCTTTCTCGGCGTCAGAAATGCGCCCAAGAAATTCGATATTTGGTAATGCCATCGCGCGCAACCTCGCACTTTCGGATCCATCACCAAAAATTTTGAGTGGCAGCCGCAGACGATTGAACACCTGGACTACTAAATCCATTCGCTTGTATGGTACCAGCCGCCCGCCGGTGACAAAATAATCACCGAGCCGCTCGGAGATAAAAAACTTCTCGACATCAACCGGCGGGTACACGACTTCGCTGTCGCGCCGATAATATTTGTGAATGCGTGCCTGGACTGTACGGGAATTCGCAATAAAATAATCCACTCTGTCCACGCTCATGCGATCCCACAGGCGCAAACGATGAATCAGGCGCGGCAAAAAAGCTTTTACGAGGGGGCTGTATTTGAGGTCAGCGATATATTCATGCGTATCGGTCCAGAGATACCGGGTTGGGGTATGGCAATAGGAAATATGAACTGTGTCCGGCCGTGTCAGCACGCCTTTGGCAAAAGCACTGGTCGATGACAGCACGACATCGAAATCGTGCAGATTGTGCCGTTCGGTCGCGAGCGGCATCCAGGGCAGATACCATTGATAATGGCGACGCACGCCGGGCAAACGGCCAAGAAATGACTCACGAATTTCCGCTTTGGAAAAGTACGGAATTTTGCCTTTGTCATGAAACAAAACAAAAATCGGCGCCTCGGGCCAGAGTTCGTGGAAAGCGGCAAGCACGCGTTCAGCCCCGCCGTCTTGAGAAAGGTAGTCATGGACGAGAGCAATCTTCATAATGCCTTTCTTTTTCTAAACAGCACAAACGGCGTTTTGATTAAAATTATAAAATCCAGCCACAGGCTCCAATGCTCGATGTAAAAAACATCCAGCCGCACTTCCTCGTCAAATGATAAATCGCTTCGGCCGGAAATCTGAGCCAGCCCGGTAATACCTGGTTTGATGGCAAAAACTTTTCTATGCTCGGGATGATACCTCTGTACCTCGCGCGGCTGATGCGGCCGAGGACCGACCAAACTCATCTGCCCCAAAAGAACATTAAAAAATTGTGGTAATTCATCGAGGCTAAATCGGCGTAGCCACTTGCCGAGAGGTGTCACTCTAGGATCGTTGGCAATTTTGTAAACCGGCCCGTCTTTAATACTTTGGCTTTGGATAAGCGGCTCTTCACGCCTCTCGGCCAGAGCGCCCTCTACGCCAAACTGCGGCCCGGTACAATCTTTTTGATACATCGAACGAAACTTGAACGCAAAAAATCGCTTATCTTTTGGGCCAATCCGTTCATTTTTGTAAATCACCGGTCGGCCGGTCTCGATAAGAATAAAAAGACCGACCAGCGCCATGAGCGGACTCGTAAGGATAATAAAAAAAATGCTCCCGCCGACATCAACACAGCGCTTCACCACCCTCCCCCAGCCCTCAAGGGGTGTGCGTTTGATTTCCACAATCGGAATGCCGGCCAATGGTTGGACAGACAGGTTCGTCGCAAATGTCGCGAACAAATCAGCCGAATATTTGAAAACGACATGATGTTCAGTGCAAAATCGAATCGCCTCAATCGCGTCGTTCTCCGCCTCGCGGGGATTGGTAAAAATAATTTCATCGATATCTTTTTGTGCCATGGCTTGGCGCGCTTCTGCCCAGGCAGGAAAAACACCGCTCACGATATACCCCAATTCCTTGCGCGTATTCATCATCTGCGAGAGCGTTTGTGCCAGGGTATTTTGGCCAATAATGAAGACACGCCGCGCGCCGTAGCCAATTCGATAGCAAACGCTTTTGATACCGCGCATGAGAAGTCGTCCGCTGGCGACAAAGAACATCGCCAGACCCCACCCGACTGCTACCAAAAATCGAGAATCAAATTGACTTTGGGTAAATAAAAGATACAAAGCGATTCCAGCGACGCCGGCGGAGCAGGCCAAAAAAATCCGTCTCACATCGGCCGCGAAGCGCCGATTCGGGTCTGGTTCATAGAGACCGGATAGGGCAAATAGTATGAGCCATGACAAGGCCACAATGACGACAATAGGGAGATAATCCCCAAACGACAAACCAAACATGACCGGTTTCACCGCTACCGCCCATGGGCTGAAACGAAGCCAGTATGCCAATATTCCTGCCAAGAGGAGAAAAAGGAAATCCAGTGGCACCTGAAGGACAAGGAAAAATAGTTCAAAACGCTTCATATTTGTTATTACCGGATCATAGTTATCCACTACTCTACTTGAAAAACACCCGCTTGACAAGCATAAAAATGACCCGTATACTGGTGTCATCTTTAAAAGTTGTAGATGATCGCTTGTCTTCGTTCTTCATTGCATTCAGAACTACGCCAAGCAAGCTCCTTGTAGATATTTACTTGAGGAGTTTACTCGGCGAAGCCTGAGCGCAGCGAAGAGCGGAGACGAGAGGAAAGTCCGAACTCCCTTGTGTCTCCACTGACCAATTGGTCGGAATGACACCAGTCGACATAGTGGGTAACACCCACCCTCCGACGTTACGTCGGGGCGGGAAAGTGCCACAGAGACAATACTACCCTCCGTAGTCCGCCTAAGGCGGACGAAGGGGGGGAAAGGTGAAAAGTGCCCCGATAAACGGGGCTCCCGCCATGGCGACATGGCGCGGTGGCAAACCCTATGTGGAGAAAGAGCAGCGCCGGCGCTTTGCGCCGACGAAAAGTTAGCTCGTTATGATTTCCCCAGCAATGTGGGAACCAGAGAAATGATCATCCTTGACAAAATTCGGCTTATCGCAACTCAAGAAGAGTAACAAATATCCCTCGCTGCAGCGAGGGATATTTGTTTGCTATACTATTAGGCGTATGCTAAATTTTGACAAAAAAGATTGGCTAATCGCCGCGGCGATTTTTCTTCTTGCCGCGCTCTTGCGTTTTCCCAATCTCGAACACCCGCCTGTGGCCGTCTTCGACGAGGCCACGTATGTTAATTTTGTTACCCGCCTGGCGCAGGGCGAGCCGTTTTTTACGGTTCATCCGCCGGGAGGGATTCTCATATTTTGGAGCCTTATTCCACAGGCGCAGGCACTGCCAATAATCCCCGACTGGTTTTACCGGCCATATGGTGATTTCCCATACGCTAACCTGCGCGGTCTCACCGCTCTCATGGGGTCGCTTCTGCCTGTCTTCATTTTTTTTATTGGCCGTCTGTTGTTCCAGACACGAAACGGCGCAATCGTGGCCGCGCTTCTGATTATCTTTGATCGCGCGTTCATTGTTTATTCTCGCCTGATTCTGCCGGACACCATCCTTATTGCCTGTGGCTTCCTGGCTTTGCTCATGGTCATTCTTTATGGACAAAAAGAAGATTGGAAATACCGCATTATTCTCCTTCTCTGTGCCGGCTTATCACTTGGCATGAGCATCTCTATCAAATGGATCGGCCTGGGTTTTTGGGGGACGGCAGTGTATTTTCTCTTGAAACAGCGGGGTGCCGTAAAAAATATAATCCTTATCACGGTACCCATGCTCATGGTCTATGTTATAGTTTCACTAATATATTTTTCTCTCTTTCAATCCGGCACGCCCTA
>JBBTRO010000121.1:0-1449 GCA_038065155.1 Patescibacteria group bacterium | reverse complement strand
TTTTTCCTCTTTTTTACTTTGAGTAGTTTGAGTTCGACGCGAGGAATCGGAGTGAGTTGCTTTGCCGCGAGTTCGCGCGCCCTTTGCAGAAACTCGGAAGCGTCTACTCCCTGGTCAAAGTCCACCTTGGGACTATCGTCTGCAGCAAACGCAAGTTGGGCGGACAGGAGGAGGGGCAGGGCAGTGAGAGTAAGGTTCAGGCGCATGAGGACTCCCTGGGCCAAAAGGCCCAAAATGACACCATGCCTATTGTACTACACGAGGGTCGAATGCGCGTCGAGAAAATGCGGTGTCGGAACAGGTCCATCATCGCGAGCACGGCAAAGAATATTAGCCAAACTGCTACGCGTCATTTTTATGTATTTTATGGAAATTACAATGAAAAAAATAGTGGCGCGGATCCTTGCAGTAGTTTTTATTGCCCCCGTATCAATCTATTGCGGGCTCGCGATTTTCGCTCCGATCAAAGAGCAACACGCCCTGGAAAACATCAAGGCCGACACATTGCTGTCGCTCTTGGGCTTCATCGTGCTCGTCGGCGGTGCGGCAAGTTATATATTTCAGGAAATTATCCGCAAAGACCTGCAACGCGCAATCGACGAGCAACTGCGCGCGGCTGAAGAGCTGAATGCAAAAAATCAGGCGATAGTTGATGCCCGCATCAAACAATACGACGAGCGGATAAAACATCTCGCGCACGACATCGAACAACTCGCAAAAGAAGAGCGCCTCGCATCCAGCGTTGAAACTGATTTCGCAATGGCTCTCGCGCTTTGGCATGTTCATCATGAGGACACCAAGGTGGATGCAGGCAGAGCCACAAACGATGGCCCGCTCTTAGATATTGCCATTCAAATGCTCGCGAACAGCGGAGAAGACGCAGAAAAACTACCAATTGAAAAACATGGGCCGTTAATTCATAAATTCAAAAATAATCTAGCTTTCTTTTTAGCCGTGAGGGGGGCTCCGGCGGATTCCACCATGGCCCACGATATCGCAAAGGAACTCTTTGATATTTCGACTAAGGATGAATACAAGCGTCGCCATGTGTGGAGAATTACCTGGGCTCTGGTATTACTTCGCTTTTTCGAAAATAACCCAGACTGCAAGACAGAAGCAGTTGCAATCCTCAGAGATATACAAAAAATAATCCCGAAGACTGAATGGGGAAAGTTTCGCCAGTCATTGATTGAGCGGTGGCGGTATATCGAGGCAGACAAAAAGACAAAGTCGCTTTCAGCGGCTCTGCAAGAGGCGGGTTTAACTTAGATTATTCGCAACAGGATTCGTGTGGCATATGTTTAATGAGTTTAGGTCTTATTATAAGAGCCAAATTGCTTGACCTAAATTGAGTATACATCCCCTGCTCTTTTCTGGCAAGGGCTTTTTGTGTCGTGTCAAACGAAAGTTAAAATGTCCGGTCGAAACGAAAGTTAAAATGTCCGGTTT
>JBBTRO010000120.1:0-4440 GCA_038065155.1 Patescibacteria group bacterium | reverse complement strand
TCCCGATCTCGCGCAAATACATCTGAATCGAATCCTGAGAAATACTCCCCAAATCAAATCCCCCTTCCATGTCTGGCTGAGAGCCTTGAATACCCAAAAGGATGGCCGCTCGTTCTTTTGGCTGACCCAACAGCCCCTCCTTGGCCTCGACCAAGGTCAAACCATTTTTGTCCAAAAGATCAAGAAAACCTTCGTACGTGGAGAGATACTGTTCGACCCGAGGAAAAAATGACAAAACTTCGGTTTCAGTCAAAAACCCGCGGCCGCGCCCTTTTTCGACCAAATTCCAGATTGTGAAATCGGCTGGCGGCGTAACGGGCGCTTCGGGCACGACGAGCTTTTGTTTTTTGGACGGCTTAACGAAGGCGTTCTTTTTCCCTGCATTTTTTGGCGCGCGCCTTAAAACCCTTTTTCCCCTGGCCGCGATTGCCGCGGCCCGTCTGAAAAGAGTCTTGCGCGCTGCCTTTGATTTTTTTGTGCGTGCTTTGGGCATGTAATTAATAACTAGAAACTAGAAATTGGAAACTAGGGAATTTTTACGTTGGTATTGAGACTTGATAAGAGAATTTATTTTGATTATCAGTTGAGTATAAATCTTTTTCATTTCATTGTATTCTTCATCACTTATGAGCATCCGAACATGTAGCAAATGAATCCAATGATCAGATTCTATAAGTGAACCCCGTGAGTTGTAATAAAATTTATTTTTATCCAGGAAATGGAATCTTCCATACCCCTCGGCTATATTGCCTCCAACTGAATCAACGCTTGTAATCATTTGATCACCAATAATCTTTTTTATTTTCCAGTCCATTTCCTTGTATAATTCCCAAGCTATTCGACTATACTCAAGAGACAATTTATATGCGTCTAAATCCTGTAACTCTAGATACGGCATATCAAATTCAATCCCCAGTTTCTAATTTCTAGTTTCTAGTCATTTCAACCCCTCAAATTCCTTTTGCAGAACCAATAGTCTCTCCTCGTCATTTTTGTTCTCAGCCTCAAAAATCTCTTTCTGCAACTCCTGCAATCGCCCCTTCCGCCACTCTTTCTTTATCTCACCCGCAATAGCCTGCACTTCCTGCCTTACCTCGTTTTCTCCAAGTTCAGAAAACAACAAATCACCCTGCATGGCCAGGGTATCAATGAGCTCTATCGTCTCTGGATTAGGGCTGTCATGTCGGAGATCGTCAAGAGTCCAATTTGTTCCTTGAGTATAGCGGCTTTTTAAAAGTTCGTAAAGAGGGCAAAACGAAGTTGTGGACAAAACGGACTCTGGAAGATTTTCAATTTGTCCGCCAAAGGCGGATCCGCCGTTGGGGGACAAAAGTGTTGGATAACGAAGCAGGAGAACAAATAAACGTTCAACGAGAAGATCAAAGCGGGTTTTTGAAACTTCAATTTGGGATTTTGCATTTGATATTTGTTTCGGATTTCGGATTTCGGATTTCGGATTTGCGCGTAAGCGCTGCATATCTTCTTTAAGTACCCCCACATCCACGTTCAACTTTCCGCCGAGCTCCCGGAGCCAGTGATCCCGTTCGATGGCGTACTGAATCCTGCTTATATCCGGCAATAACTCATTGGCGATTGTCTGTTTGACTTTTGGATTCTTTGTGTCTTTGTCAGAAAAAACTCGAAAAAATCGCCAGGCCATATATTCCTTGGCTTCGTACACCGCTTTGAACCAAACTGCCGGATTTTTTTTCAAACACTCATCGGCATCCTTTCCACCGCCTTCTGGAATAGAAATAATTTTAATATTCATCCCCTCGGATAGCGCAACATCAAACCCGCGCTTGGCGGCATTCTGTCCGGCCGCGTCAGCGTCAAAGGCAATAGCGAGATTCATCGAATACCTCTTCAAAAGCCGAATCTGCTCCTCGGTCATAGCGGTGCCGCTGGTGGCCACTACGTTTTTCATGCCAGCCTGGTGACAGGCAATCACATCCATCTGGCCTTCGACCATCACCGCCAAATCCTTACGTTTAATTTCTTGTTTGGCTTTATCTAATCCAAATACGACTCGAGATTTATCATACACCAGAGTTTGCGGCGTATTGACATATTTCCCGCCGGAATTTTCCGTCTCGACAAGAACACGTCCGGTAAAACCGACAACCGTACCATGAGCATCCCAAATCGGGAACATAATCCGACCGCGAAAGCGATCATAAAATCCCTTTTTTGAAACTGGATCAGCATTCTCTCTTTTTATTGTTAAGCCCGATGCCACTAGGTCATCAATGCTACGCCCCTTCTTCAAGAGATACTGGGTAAGCAAATCCCATTGATCCGAAATAAAGCCCACCTGCCAGGCGTCAATCGTTTCATCTTTCACGCCACGATGGCGAAGGTACTCAAGGGCTGACTTTGACGCTGGCATTTTCAAAAGAAAATTATAAAAAAATCGCGCCGCTTCAGCATTCAAATCTTTGATCCGATTCTTCTGACTCTTGTTCGTATCCTCGCGAATATTCGTGAGTGGCACGCCAGCGCGATTGGCGAGAAATTTGAGCGCCTCAATAAATTCCATCCCCTCAATTTCCTGAACAAATGAAAATACATCTCCGCCTTTGGAACAGCCAAAACAATGCCAGCTCTGCCGCTCGCTATTCACCATGAATGACGGCGACTTTTCGTGATGAAAGGGGCATAAACCCTTCTTGTTCACGCCAGCTGGCCTGAGCTGGACATACTCGCCGACCAAATCCGTTATATCCAGCTTGTCCTTAATTAACTGAGTATCACTCATACATCCATACCTTATAATATATGGCACTGGAAGGCAAGAAAAAACCAACCCGCTTTCATCCTGGAAAGCGGGTCCCACGCTCTGCGCCCTATGTTGCGCTCATCGCCGGATCACGACCGTGGCGCCGCGACGCACATCAGTCGAGTTGATCGGACAGATAGGTACTGTGACCCCAGACACGCGAATGGACCACTCCTGCCGGTCCAAGACCCTGCCCATGTCGATGTAGATCAGGTAGCCCCTGAAACTCGACGTCGTGAAGACCCTCGCGCCGATCTCAGCTTGATCTGGCACGAGCGCCAAAAGCTTACCATGCACCTTCGGATCGCGAAGGTGTCTATCAAGCTCCCTCAGGGTCAGCCGTTTTTTCTTTTTCTTGCTTTTTTTTGGCATTCACGACTCCTTTCCACTTCGCGCATTTCGTGAAGTGTATCGCTCACATACTGTGCCAGCGCTTCGGCCAGCGCCTGCGCCCACCGATTGACATCTTCAGCAGAGCGCGTGGCCACCGCGCGTTTTTCGGCCGCCAGGCACTTGCGCTTGAGTTCTTCAATGGCGCTCTCTCTTCGTCGCTTCACTGGTTTTGCTTCCTCCTTTTTTACACATTTTTTTTCAAAGCCGCCCGCACAAACTCGCGAAACAGCGGATGCGGATCCATCGGACGTGATTTGAATTCCGGGTGAAACTGCGTGCCAATGAAAAACGGATGGTCTTTGAGCTCGACAATCTCGACCAAATCAGTCTCCGGATTCACCCCGACAATCTGGAGCCCAGCCGCGTCAATCATCTCGCGATACGCATTGTTAAACTCATAGCGATGGCGGTGGCGCTCGGAAATCAAATCCGCGCCATACGCGGCTCTGGCTTTTGATCCTCGCTTTAGTTTGCAATCATAGGCGCCGAGCCTCATCGTGGCGCCAAAATGTTTTTCGCGAATATTGCGCGCCTGCAGAGGATTGGCATAAATGATCGGCTCGGGAGTTTTCGGATCGTTTTCGGTAGTGCTGGCGTGAGAGAGGTGGAGGACATTGCGCGCAAATTCAATGCAGGCCAGTTGCATGCCATAACATAAACCTAAATACGGAATTTTTTTCTCGCGAGTGTGACGAATCGCAAGGATAATTCCCTCAACTCCGCGGTGCCCGAATCCGCCGGGGACGATAATGCCGTCAAAAGCATCCAGTCTGCTGACTTGCGCTGGATCTTTCTCGAAGTCTTCTGAATCGACCCATGTCAATTCCGGATGCGCGTCGTGATGCCAGGCCGCGGCCTTCCCAGCTTCAATCACCGAAATATACGAATCGGCTAAAGTAAAATCACCGGTGCCGAAGTATTTACCCACCACAGCAATTTTTACTGATTTTTTTATTTTACTTAGCTTTTCAGAAAAATGTTTCCACACCGTCATATCGGACTTCCGCGGTTTCAAATCCAGCACCTTCAACAGCCCCCGATCCAAGCCTTGTTCATGAAACTGCAGTGGCACCATATAAATTGAGGGTACATCAGGCGCAGCGACGACCGTACCTTCGATCAGGTTGCAGACTTTTGCCAAAATTTCTCGACGACGACGATCCAGCGCCTGCTCCCCGCGGGCAATAATAAAATCCGCTTGAATGCCAGCGGCATTCAGTGTTCGAACCGCGTACTGTGTTGGTTTTGTTTTCATTTCACCGACGTGA
>JBBTRO010000119.1:2700-10120 GCA_038065155.1 Patescibacteria group bacterium | reverse complement strand
TTTGCGGTGAGTGGAGTTCCATGGTGAGGACGCGGTCGGCTCCGGCGGTCGCGAGAAGATCGGCAATCAGCCGTGCGGTAATACACACGCGCGGCTGGTTCATTTTGTCGGATCGCGCGTAGGGGAAATAGGGGAGAATGGCGGTAATTCTTGCCGCCGAAGCATCACGCAGTGTTCGAATGAGAATAAGAAGTTCCATGAGATGAGCGTCAACCGGTGGCGCCTGGGTTTGGATGACGAATACATCGTCGCCGCGAACAGCATTTTCAATTCGAACGAAACGATTATCATTGCTAAATACTTTTGACAGTATTTTTGTTTCGGGAATGCCTAAATGCTGGCAGATATCTTTTGTGAACTGCGGATGGCTTGAGCCACCGATAATGCGAAGATTCATAAATTCCAATTTGGATCTACCTCTATTTTCTTCCAATTAGTATACTCCTTTTTGAGCGCATGATAATAGCCCGCGACCGCGATCATGGCGGCGTTGTCCATACAATATTGGGAATCTGGAATCTGGAATCTGGAATCTGGAATTTTTTGTTTTATTGCTTGTTGTAATGATTCGCGTAGTTTCTTGTTTGCGGCAACACCGCCAGCAAGGATAATACTTTTGGGCCGATAGAGTTCTGCAGCTCGAAGAGTTTTTGTCACAAGAACATCCACAACCGCCTGTTCAAAACTGGCACAGAAATCGTTCAATGTTATTCCAAATTCCAGATTCCAAATTCCAGATTCTTTCACAGGGTGGTCTCGCAGCCAATACAGTGCCGCCGTTTTCAGTCCGGCAAAAGAAAAATCTAAATTATCTTCCCGAAGCATTGGTCTGGGAAATTGAATTGCCGATGAGTTACCTTTAGTCGCCAATTTTGAAATCTTTGGGCCACCCGGATATTCCAATCCCAAAAGTTTTGCGACCTTGTCAAAACACTCTCCGGCCGCATCATCCCGCGTCGCGCCAATTCGCTTGTACACACCATGGTCCTTCATCAAAATTAATTCGGTGTGCCCACCACTCACTACTAGGCAAAGGGTAGGGAACTCAATGGGATTTGGGATTTGGGATTTGGGATTTGGGATTTCCACTGAGTGTATATGTCCTTCAATATGGTTCACACCCACAAGTGGCACATCCCACAGATACGATAATGTTTTGGCCGCCTCTACCCCAACTATTAAACTCGTAATGAGCCCTGGTCCCGATGTCACCGCGATTGCATCTGGCTTGAAAGTTTGATAAATCCCTCCCCTCGTAGGGGAGGGTAAGGGTGGGGTCTCAGCGATGGCCGAAGCTAAGGAAGAGGCTGATTGTTTAATATAAGAACTGATGACCTCCTCAATCACCGGCACAATCGCCTCGGCATGCATCCGCGCCGCCACCTCTGGCACCACGCCGCCATACTTTTTGTGTATATCAATCTGGCTGGCCGTCTTTTCGGCCAGCACTCTAAAACTCCCTCCCCTGGTAGAGCCTGTCCCGAGGGATTCGAGGGGGGAGGGTTGGGGAGGGGTTTCAACCGCCTCCACTAGGGCGATAGACGTATCATCACAAGAAGATTCTATACCAAGAATGACCATAACTTTATAGAAGTTTCTATCTCGGTCGGGAAGTTCTGCCTCGGCTTTGCCTATGGCGATCGCCGCTAGGACGAGCGCCACGATTATATAAACCTCGAGCGTGTTGGATTCCGCTATGATTCTCGCCGGGGTGGCTGAAACGGTGGCGGAATCCGGTGCGCATCGGCCGCCCTGTGTGATGGGTTGGGGCTGGGATGAGTCGCCGCGGCGGCAGTGCTGGAAGTGTGAGAATGGGCAGGGTTTTGCGGATCAATCTTTCGATATTGCGGATATCAGATCGCTCTGAGGACGCGGCAAACGATACGGCCCGGCCAGTCATACCGGCTCGGCCGGTACGGCCGATGCGGTGGACATAGTCCTCGGAATTGTCGGGTAGATCAAAATTGATGACCAGCGAAATTCCGGTTACATCAATCCCGCGCGCGGCGATGTCGGTCGCGATAAGCACGCGGTATTTGCCGGATTTAAATCCAGAGAGGGCCTCTTTTCTTTGCGCGAGTGAACGGTTGGAGTGAATTTCCACACCTGAGTGGCCCATATGGCGCACCGCATTGGCAATTCGTTTGGCGCCGTGTTTGGTACGCGAAAAAACCAGCACACTGCCCGGGTTGTCACTCAGCAATTTTTCCAAAAGTTGCAGCTTCACTTCTTTGTCGGCAATAAATACCTCTTGTTCGACGTTCGTCGCGGCGGTGCCGGCTGGCGCCACTTCGATTCGGAGTGGTATTTTCATGTGATGCGAGGCGATTTGGGCAATCGCGTCCGGCATGGTCGCGGAAAATAACATGGTTTGCCGCTCTTTGGGCACGACCGCGAGAATTTGTTTGATCTGCGGCGCAAAGCCGATATCAAACATGCGATCGGCTTCATCAAGCACGGCTATCGTAATGTACTTGAGCGTAATGGTTTTTTGTTTCAAATGGTCAACCAGCCGGCCGGGTGTGGCAATAATAATGTGTGGCTGGCGGCGGATTAAATTAACTTGATTGAACATGGAAGCGCCGCCGATGAGAACGACGGTGCGCAGGCCAAATGATAGGCCGATTTTACGAAGCGTTTCGTCCACTTGGAGCGCCAGTTCTCGGGTGGGTACGATAACAAGGCCCTGCCCTTTTTGCGAAGCAATCCGCTGGAGCATGGGGAGGCCAAAGGCCAGAGTTTTGCCCGTGCCGGTCTGGGCAATGCCAACCACATCTTTGCCCTGCAAAGCGATCGGGATGGCCTGACGCTGAATCGGCGTCGGCGTTTTGAATCCCTGCTTTTCGAGAATATCTAGAAGTTTTGGCGCAATGCCAAGTTCGGCAAAATTGCCTTCTCCAGGGAGATTATGGGTCATATAGATTGTTAGTGACCCGAGGTCCTATGGGCCACACTATATGACACACTTAAGGTTCGAGTCTGCCCCAATTATTTGGGGCAAGAATTAATGAAAAAGAAGTATAGCATAAAAAATGGATTTTGTCAATGGCTGCTGGAGTTATGCCGTTTTGGTTTGCCTTCGGTACGCGATCGAAAAAAGAAGAAATTGATGAAAGTTTGGTAAGTGTACCGCCAAGGGGAATCGAACCCCTGTTCTCAGATTGAAAATCTGATGTCCTAACCGTTAGACGATGGCGGCGTAAAAACAGACACACTATATAAAAAAATAGTGCATTTGTCAACTATTTCATTTCCTTGCGCGCAAGTTGCGCGTATCTTGCGCGAGTCGTTATTATGTGGCAAAGGCAAATCCACTTCTTATATTGCGACTTGACATTTTTTAGACTGTCTAGTAGTATGGGGTCACAAAGCACTACCGCAGACAGTAGCTCCCTTCGGCTAAGGCTCAGGGTTAAATACGCTACCGAGGTAATACATCTTCAATAAAGGTCGGATGTTTTTCCTGTATGTCTGTGGTGAATAGCCACAGCATTATTATTTTATGGCCAAAACAAAACAGCAAAAAGAACTCGCGCTTACAGATTTGAGCGCGCGTATGAAGGCGGCCAAAGGCATGGTGTTTGCCGATATTCAAAAACTGAAGATCAAAGACACCGATGAGCTGCGCCAAGCTTGCCGTGACGCCAAGATTGATTTTGTCGTTAGTAAAAAAACGATTTTACGCAAAGCCTTGAAAGACGCCGTTGGACTCGAGGTCGATACCAAGAGTTTCCAGGGCGGCATATCGGCAATGTTTGGCATGGATGATGAAGTCGCGCCAGCCCAGGTGATTGCCAACTTTGCGAGAACTCGCGAGCTCGTAAAAATCTTTGGCGGCGTTCTGGAAGGCGCGTTTATTGACAGTGCCAAAGTGAAACAGTTGTCAGCCTTGCCAAGTAAGCTTCAGCTTCTTGGCCAATTGGTTGGGACGCTGAACGCACCAGTGTCAGGATTCGTGAATGTGCTCGCTGGCAATCTGCGGGGGCTAGTAACCGTTCTTGGCGCGATCAAAGATAAGAAACCAGCCTAATAATCACTAACAGCTAAAAGCTATATATATGTCAGAAGAAACTAAAGTGGTCGAAGTTCCGGAGAAGTTTAAAGCGCTCGTGGAACAAGTCGAAAAAATGTCGGTGTTGGACTTGTCAGAGCTTGTGAAAGTGCTCGAAGACAAGTTTGGCGTGTCAGCCGCTGCCCCAGCCATGATGATGGCCGCACCGGCCGCTGGCGGTGCCGCTGCCCCAGCCGCCGAAGAAAAAAGCGAGTTTGCCGTTGAACTTACCGAGGCAGGTGCCAACAAAATTGCCGTGATCAAGGTCGTGAAGGAAGTGACCGGCCTTGGCCTCGCTGATGCCAAAGCACTGGTTGATGGCGCGCCGAAAGTCTTGAAAGAAGGCGTGAAGAAAGAAGATGCCGAGGCCTGGAAGAAGAAGATTGAAGATGCGGGCGGAAAGGTGACGTTGAAATAGTTTGTAAGTCTGTAAGTTCGTAAGCAGTAAGTCAGCACCCCCGATGACGGGGGTGCTGTTTTTATCGACAAACGTTATTCATTTTAGTATAGTAGTATTGCCTTATTTATCATAAAATTATCTATGAGAGAGATAGCCAAAGGAGATTCTAAATTTTTTGGACGAGAACTTGTCGGTGGTAATAGGGGTAGAGGTGTGAAGGCAGATGTATTAAAAAGGAGGGCAGAAAAAAGTATGGAACGGTCGGTAGATATTCCACAGGAGACGTCTCCTTTAGTAAAAAAAGGAAAACTTACAGAGAAATCACCCTATACATATTTGCGCAAGTCGGACGATGGCAAGGTCGTCACTCGTCGGCTAATTACCACGCCAGAGACAGACGAGCAAGCCGGCGCTAAATAGACGGGATTATAGTCCAAATTTAAGTATCTTATTTTGATCCAGTACGTATACAGTCTTTTTTTCTTCATTTATCACCATGCTCTCTGGGTTCACCCAAGTCGTATCAGTATACTGTCGGACAAGTTTGCCAGTTTTATCGAGAACCACGATCCGTTTCTTGACCGGTTCCAGGATATAGAGATTCTCTAATCCATTGTAGGTCCAGAGCTCTTTGGGCGCTTGGAGCGGCGGGTCTAAATCTGTGATGGCAAATGATTTCGCATCGCCGGCGGAAA
The DNA here is from genome assembly GCA_038065155.1 of Patescibacteria group bacterium. Taxonomy (GTDB): domain Bacteria; phylum Patescibacteriota; class Patescibacteriia; order Magasanikbacterales; family UBA922; genus JAHFIC01. The sequence goes on along the minus strand of JBBTRO010000119.1, from coordinate 4,974 downwards.
ATACCGCGACGGTGCCGCTGGCGGAGAGGACAAATAGATCGCCATCAATGGCCAAAGAAACAGCGCTCGTGAGATCGCGTTCTGTTGCTGTCTTCACCCAGGCCGTTCCTTTGTCATAGCCGGTTTGCGTCTGGTTGTGTTTGTAGATCTGATTGGTGGCTGGATCCAGGGTATAGAGGCGCTGGTTGTAGACAAATGCATCTTTGATCGCGGTTTCGGCTTTGGGGAAAGAAATATCTTTTGGACCGACGATGCCGCTCTCGGGATTGAAGCTCGCAATGGTTTGCGTGCCGGTCAAAAAGATAATCTGGTCTTCTTCTTTGGGTGTATTGGCGCCGAGTAGATGGGGTACTCCGGCGTGTGCCTTGGTTTCGACATTTTTGGTATTCAGGTTCACTTTATACATCATCGGATCATCACTCCCGTAGGCAACGATAGTGGCGCCAATGGACACCAATTTTTCGGCTTTAGGCTGGGTAGCCGCCCCCGTGCTTTTTGACAGATCAGCCACCAGCTCGCTTTGTATCATGATCCATTTTTGTACGATCGTTGTGAGTTCGTTTAGTTTGGATTCGATCATGGTCACAAGATTTTTCTTTTCCCTGGTTTTTTCTGGCAGATCTTTTAGTAGTGCTCGAGCCTCTTCGAGAAGAGTGAGCGCTTTTTTGCTGTCACCATACAATACGCTCGCGTCGGCTGCATCTTTTTTATCCTGAATCGCCTGTACCAGCTCTTGATTATGCGCTGTTCTGGCGCTTACCTTCTTTTGATAATGTAAAAACAGCGCGCTCCAGACAAAAATGAGGGCTGACAGACTGGCAAGCAAAAGAAGCAGTTTGCTAAGAAGGGGCAGTTGAGCCAACTTTTGTTTTTTGTTTTCCCAAGAATTTTTTAGATTCTGGATAACAATCGAGCGCTGTCCGCCTTTGTTGGTGGCAAGGATAAATAGTTGCACGAGTCCCGTGCCCGCTATTCGGATAATTTTTTTGCTGGTATGGTACACTCCCACCATCCCGAGTCCGAGTGTCCTGCCGATACCAAGCACCAGCGCTCGCAGAAATGACGGCGCGTGAGCAGTGGTCCGGTATTGTTTTGGCGCACTGTTAGGCACAGATTCTTCATCATTTTTTTCTTCTTGGGTCGCCACATATTTTGGCTGGAGAATAATCCCGCCATAGGACATGCCATCTCGCATCGCTCCCAAGACTCTTTGAATATGCTCGGCCGTGTCTTTGGCGCTTCGACCCCCAATTAATTTTTGGATTCGATCCGAGGGTAGAAAGTTTCTCGTTTGCGGCGTGGCGATATATAGAGTGTCGCCGCGATTGACTCTTCCCGAGATCAGAGAAGAAAATAGTCGAGTCTCGTCGGTAGTATCACTGGTGTTTTCGGCAATGATATCTAAATATTCAAGCTGGTCATTTTTTTTGTAAAAAAGATAGGCTTCCGGATGGCCGTGGTACGCAAATGTCAATAGATTTCCTCGCAAGATTCCAACGAAACAATGCACTGACGAGCCTCGGTATTCAAGTACCTGATGACCGCGGCGATTCACGTGTTCAACAGCTTTTTCAAAGTGGTCTTCCATTGACGATTCCTGAGAGTTGTTAAAATACGACGTTTCAACATCGTCAATGATCTCTTGGAGTCGTTTGATCTGCTCTACGTCTCCTCGGTTAACTTCGGTTAGCGCGAAAAAATAGCCTTTCTTTTTTTCTTCGGGCGTGGATGGTTCCGAGATATGGAGGAGGACATGGCTCCTTTGCTCATCCTTGCCTTCCACAAAAAATTCTTGGAGATCGAGGATATCGTTCATAACATGCGAACTACGAAAAATACGAAAGTACGAAATGTCGTGGCAACTTTGACATCGCCCAACGGCTCAATTATACTATACAACAATAAATACTAGCAATAAAGACGGCTATTAGTCGTTCATTTTTCGCAAATTTCGTATTTTTCGTAGTTCACAGGTTTATATGCTTGAACACCTCTTTGGTTCAAAGACGCGGCTCAAAATGCTGCGCACCTTCTTTCGCGATCCGGCCAAAGCGTATTATGTTCGGGAGCTGACTCGTCTATTGGAGGTCCAAATCAATGCAATTCGCCGGGAAATTGAACTTCTTATTGCGGCAGGCCTGCTTTTGGAAGTTGAACAGCCAGGGGACGTGGAAAAGAGCAATGCCGGTGCCGCCATGCGCAAATATTATCGTCTGAATACTGAGTCAATTTTGTATCCAGAGCTTCAGGCGCTCCTTCTCAAGGGGCATGTCC
>JBBTRO010000119.1:0-2690 GCA_038065155.1 Patescibacteria group bacterium | reverse complement strand
TCCAGGAACTCCAAGATAAAGCCGACGAGGTTCATCTACTCCTTTTGACCGGACGTTTTGTGAATGCCAAAGATGCGCAAAGTGATCTCCTTTTCGTCGGTAAAGTAGAGGAGGGAAGACTGGGTCGCGTGATTGCCAAGTATGAAAAAGAATTTGGTTTCCCGATCCGCTATACCCTTATGACTCGGCAGGAATTTTTTGACCGGCGGCAGATTATGGACAAATTTTTGTACTCTTTGTTTGAAGGGGAGCATGTGAAGGTGGTAAATACGTTGAATGTCTAAATTCGAAATTCGAAGCACGAAATTCGAAACAATCTTAAATCACCAAAAGTTTTAAAATTTAAAAATTTTTGAATTTGTTTCGGATTTCGATATTCGGATTTAAGATTTTTAATATGTATCTTCTCTTCGATCTCTCCCAAAAAGACATCCTTCACCTTGCTCTATTCAACGAAGCTACTATCATTCACACTCGTGTGCCTGGCCGCAATCGCGAGCTTTTGGCCGTGCTTGACGATTTTCTGAAAAATCAGAAAGCAACAAAGCAAGAAATCAAAGGGATCATGGTCGTCGTCGGCACCGGCGGGTTTACCAATACCCGGATTGCCTGTGTGGTCGCCAACACCTGGGCGTACGCGCAAAAAATTCCGCTCTTGGCGATTATGGCAGATCAAGTGGAGAATATTCAGCAATTAATTCCTCTGCTTCTTTCACAGCCTGTTGGGCAGTATATTTCAGCCACTTATAGTGGGGTGCCGAATATTACGATTCCTAAGAAGACTTCGTAACTGCCTTGACAAAGCTTGTCAGGCAATGCTAGTATTACATTGTATTACTTAGTAATAACTGATATAGTTTATGCGAACAACGCAAATCATCACCATGTCAATTCCCCCAAAGCTGGCCAAAGAAGCCGAACGTTTGGCGAAGTCGAGGCACATGACACGCTCGGAACTGTTTCGTGAGGCACTGCGACAGTGTATTCGTGATGCGCGCATCGAGTTGGCGATTGAGATTGCCGATAAGGAAAGACGCGAGGGCAAGCTAAAGGTCTTGCCGCCAGGGGGCTTGATGAAGCTCTTGGAAGGTTAGATATATGCGACGTGTCATAGAAAGAATTGAATACACGTCAAACTTTTTGAATTGTTACAAAAAATTGCCAAAAATATTGTCCAGTGAAGTTTTAGAGCGAGAGAAAATATTTCGAGAAGATTGTTTTGATCCTCGACTCAAAACGCACAAACTGCATGGTAAACACAAGGATGTTTGGTCTTTTTATATTACCTACAAATACATAATTATCTTTCGTTTCATCACCGAACATTCCGTTGAATTTATCGATGTCGGCGACCATTCGATCTATCAGTAATTTTTTATATGTTTTTTCACAAAAAAGCCAAATCTTACCGAGCCTGCCTTTGGTTTTTTGTGGTATTTGCCACGATTGGATTACTTTTTATTATTTTTGCAGCAGTGCAAGCGTGGCGAGTAGCGAGCAATCTCCCTCTCCTGGTAGGAGAGGGTCAGGGTGAGCTCTCTACCTCTACACATACACAAACAACTCTACTTCTGCCAATGCTTCTTGGTCTTGAAAAGCCGCAAACCTACCTTCTCCTTTTTCAAAACAATACCGAGCTCCGTCCCGGCGGCGGGTTTATCGGCTCGTATGCTGTGGTTCGAGTAAACAAGGGGAAACCAGAAATTCTCAAAGTTGAGGGGACTGAAACTTTGGATAATGCGGCTACTAAAGCCAACCTGCCCGCTCCTCCAGCGCCAATTAAAAAATATTTAGGTATTGATCGCTGGTTTTTTCGCGATAGCAATTGGTCGCCGGATTTTTCCGAGAGCGCCAAACAAGCGCTGGCTCTTTACAAATTAGAGGGAGGTTTGGAAGCACAGAACGTGACAATGGTTCTGGGTATTACGCCAACGGTCATTGAGACCCTAATGAACCGCGTTGGCGAGTTGACGGTTCAGGGTGTACTGTTTACACCCAACAATGTTACAGAAAAATTACAGTATGAAGTCGAATATGGTTTTGCAAAAAAGGGTATAGACTTTACTGAAAGAAAAAGAATTTTGGAACCATTTATGCGGGCTTTGACGTTGAAAATCAGCACCGATTTTATTCTTCATCCTGACCAGTATGTCCAATTGCTTCAGGCGCTCGCTGAGCAAAAACATATCATGATCTACAGCCCTGACTCGGCCGCAACAGCGCTTTTGTCACAGACGAGTCTCGTGGGTACGGTTGCCTCTTCAACTGGAGACTATCTTCTGTGGGTGGACGCAAATTTAGCCGCGCTCAAAACTGATCATGCTCTGGTTCGAACACTTTCGTATACGCTCACTCGTGACCAGCAAAAACAAGCATGGGTTGGCAGTGCCCGGATGTATTATGAACATCGAGGGACTTTTGATTGGCGCACGAGTCGTTACCGCAGCTATGTTCGATTGTATGTCCCGCTTGGCGCAACCTTGCGGTCGGTGTCGACACAAGGTAATAGACGTGTTACTATACCGCTCTCGGCAGTGGATCAGGGTCAAGAGCTTGGGTATCAATGGTTTGGCACTTTTATTTCCATTGAACCAAAAGAAACTAAGCAGCTTGAATTTGTTTACACACTGCCGGATTCAGTTGGTGGCCAGATTAATAAAGTCTATACCCTTTTTTGCAAAACCATATTC
>JBBTRO010000118.1:0-2658 GCA_038065155.1 Patescibacteria group bacterium | reverse complement strand
CACAGTGTATCAAAAATCGCTTTTTGGGTTTCAAACACTCCATCATTTTCAATGACCACGCCAATCGGTTCTTGTTTCGTGTTCAAAGAAATATAAGCGGTTTTGCCGGGATATAGAAGAATATACGTGGGCGAACCGACTCTAGCTTTCAGCCATTTTCGCTCATCGAGACCGCGGAGTTCACCGCCATCGCCAATCGCAATCGCCTTGACCGCGATTCCTTTGGCCACGCGTACATCACTAAATGTCGAAAAACCATCATACAAATATTCCCGAAGCGCAGCCGATGAATAAATCCGATACAATTTTTCTTCAGTCGCTTCACAGGTATCAAGGACATCCTGGAGAATCTGGGAAATTTCGTCTTTTTCAAAATACTTGGCCACCGGCCGCTCGCCGCCCTTGTTGTACAGCGCTTCAAGTTCGGGCAGTACCCGCCCCAATTCTCGTTCGGCGTCGTGCAAATCGGCTTCTTCTTTGGCTACCAGCTCCTGGAGCTTCTCCGGGTGCTCAGCCACAAACTGTTGTTTACTCTCTTTTTGATAAAAACTAACTACGCCTTGTTCTTGAAGCCACTTCAGGGCGTCATAGGTCGTTCCTCGATTCAAGCCACAGAATTCGGCTAAGCTTCGCACCGAACTTGGTCCCAGACTAAGGAGTGCCATGTAAATCTGAGCAGTTTTGTCAGAAAATCCTATTTTCTTCAAAATTCCTACTTGCATATTTTTAGCTTAATACAGAGTATATACTATCTACAGATACTGTCAACTTTTCACCGACACTATGTGGGGATAAGTACAAAAAAACGCCATTTTTGGCGCTTTTTTTCTTGTATATGAGAATTTCACTCTTCTCCCTGATAATTACCCGCGCAAGCCAAGCTATTCAACCGAGCTCGCTTAAGGAAGGCGGCTTGAGCTACCGGCACATTTTCCGGCTTTCCTGCCCACGCTTTGAGAGCTGAGGCTTGAAGAGCTCGACCGTAAGAAAAGCTTAATCGCCATGGCACATCCTTATACATCGCATTCATGGCATTCAAATTTACAGTCGCATCTTCTTCACTTTGCCCACCAGACAGAAAAACAATTCCTGGCACCTCTGCTGGAACATATTGTCGCAACGCTTTTACTGTCATCTCGGCAATCTGACCACTCGAAGCTGGTTGGCCGGATTTCTCACCAGGGACGATCATGTTTGGTTTAAGAAGCATGCCTGACAAAAATATGCCCGCGTCTCGAAGCGCTTGAAATAAAATTCTGTGCGTCTCAACAGTAACCTCAAAACAGCGCTCCATGGTATGTCCGCCGTCCATAAGAACCTCTGGTTCGACAATCGGCACAATATCAGCCTCTTGGCAAATCCGTGCGTATTCAGCCAGCCCTTTCGCATTTGTTTCCAAACAATCAACAGCGGGCAGGCCATCACCAATCGTAATCACACAGCGCCACTTCGCAAACCCAGCACCCAATGTGCGATTTTCAACCAAACGCTCTGGCAATACTTCGAGCCCGGTCGTATAAAGCTCATTCGGGGACGATTCCATTGGCTTTGCCCCAGCGTCCACTTTGATCCCTGGAATAATACCAGCATCTGATAGAACTCGTGAAAAGGAAACACCGCTTTGTGTTACCTGACGGATCGTTTCGTCGTACAAAATAACTCCGCTAATATATTGTCCAATGCCAGGTGTAGTAAAAAGCAACTCTCGATACGCTCGCCGATTTTCTTCGGTAGACTCAACGCCAATTTTGTCAAAGCGTTTTTTAATTGTACCAGTACTCTCATCTGCAGCCAAAATTCCTTTATTGCCTGCGACCAGCGCTCGGGCTGTTTTTTCAAGCTGTTCTTTATTCATACAAATTATTTTAATTGATGCTGTGTCTCCAAAAACCGAATCGTACCACTATGTACCCGCATCACCACCGAGTGAGTAACACAATAATCACTCGTGTACCGTACACCTTTGAGGAGCGGGCCGTCAATAACACCCGTGGCGGTGAAGGTGAGATCCTGGCCTTTGGCTAGATCTTCAATTGATAGTTTCTTTTCGATATCCGTTATCCCCATATCGCGTAACACCTGTTTTTGCACATCATCTTTTGGCGCCAAACGTACTTGGAGTTCGCCGCCGAGGCACTTAATACCGACGGCCGCGAGCACGGCCTCGGCTGATTTGCCAATCCCCATAAGAAGATCGATCCCAGAATCTGGCAATGACGGCGCAATCGCACCAGCCACATCGCCATCAGTGATTAATCGCACTCGTGCGCCAGCAGAACGAATCTGTGTAATCAATGCTTCGTGCCGCGGCCGATCCATGACCAAAACCACCATCTCGGGCACGGACTTGCCCAGTTTAGCGGCCACTCGACTCAAATTTTCTTTTACCGATGCGTCGAGGTCAATCGCGCCTTTGGCTTTTGGCCCGCAGGCAATTTTATTCATATACATGTCCGGAGCTTGAAAAAGCGACCCTTTGGTACCCGTAGCAATCACAGCAATCGCATTGGGTCGGCCATTGGCAACACTATCGGTGCACTCAAGCGGATCCACCGCAATATCAAGCTCAACACCCTGCTTGGTGCCCAGTTCTTCGCCGACATACAACTCTGGCGCTTCATCCACCGCGCCTTCGCCAATTACAACCGTCCCACGAAA
>JBBTRO010000117.1:0-8785 GCA_038065155.1 Patescibacteria group bacterium | reverse complement strand
CACGGATGATGAGTGGAATATCGGGACGCTGGCGCCGTATGAAGATGGATCGGTAACCATTGGCGGCACTTTTTATAGCGATATTGGTGGGGATGTGTCGATGCGCGCTTTTATGAATTATGAGCCGGAGAATTTTAGCTCCAGCTTCCAGTCGGTTTGGGCGCTCCCCATCCGCGTCACATCGGCTCCGCTCACCGTATCAATCGGCGCAAAGCCGGAGATAACGCGCGGCAGTACTGGCGACATTGTGATCCGGGTGGCGCCGGTCTTTGATTCGGCCGTTAGAGATTTGGCGGTGATCCTTGATTACAGCGACGCGTTTGTCCAAAAAAGTGCGACGCCGGCGGCTGGTACAAAGAAATCAAACCAATGGAACATTACTGAATTAAACAAAGATCAAGAAATCAAAGTGAGTGGCCTCTTTGTTGGCGAGCCCAATGTGGATACGATGCCGCTAAGCGTTACTGTTCGTGGCTGGAGTGATTCCACTCGGACCGGAGATGGTTTTGTTTACGCCACGGTGACGACGAGCGTCAGGCTCACAGACACTGCAGTGACGGCCTCACTCGCGATCAATGGTACAGACAGTGATGCGACGGTGCGTTCGGGGGATATTTTGAGCGGCAGTATTCAGGTCAAAAATAATGGCAACACGCCCGAGTCGAATGTGGTTGTGCGCGCCGTGTTTGACGCGCCGAGTGTCAATCGGCAAAGTATTCTCAAGTGGGCTGATTTGGCAGACGCAAAAGACGGCAATGTAGTTGGCGAACAGTTGCGTCCTGATACGCGCCGCGGCACGATCACCTGGGACGCGGCCAAAATTCCTGAACTAAGTCGTCTTGATCCAGGTGAAACGGTGACGATTGATTGGCAATTACCGATAAAAAATAATACCGAAACCGAGCTCGCTGATTTTTCGACCGCTATCATTCAGGCCACGGCCGATGTTCAGTTTGGCGCTGGCGCGAGCCGCCAGATCATTTCGGCCAATCCGATCACCTTTACGCTTGTTTCCGATGCCAAACTGGAAGTCAGGGACAGTCTGGGCAGAAATGCGCAGGGTCAGGAAACCCACGCGATTTCCTGGATCCTGACCAACGCTTTTCACGACCTGGCCTCAACCACTCTGTCAGCTGATTTTTACGGTGATGTCAGTATTGATACCAAAAGTATGAATGTGCCGGCTGGAACGGCGAGTTTTGACACTGCCAAAAAACGCCTTACCTGGACGATTGATCGCCTGCCAACGTCGCTCGACACCGCCGCGCTCCAGTTTACGGTTGTGCTCAATTCCAAGAATCCGACACAGACACAATTGGCCGGGAAAGTGAGTGGTCAGGCTGTGGATACGGTGGCTGGGGAAGAGATTGTTTTAGTAGGAGAGGAGATTGGGTTGAGATAATGTTGACAATTAACTTACATTTATGGTATAAAATATGTAAGTTAATGTTCAATTTTTGAAAATAGGCTTTTTTATGGCTTTGTATAGCAGAATTTTAGAGAATAAAATAAAAGAAAAACTGTTTCAAGGCAAGGTTTTATGCCTATTTGGGCCGCGACGATCAGGCAAAACGACCTTGGCACGGAAGATCCTTTCTGAATTCGGAGAGTCTGGTTATTACTTGAATTGTGAAGATGCTCGCGAAAGAAACTATTTGATCCCTGGTGACCCCCATGTTCTCAAAACGTATCTTGGAAAGCACACGATTGCGGTTTTGGATGAAGCACAGACAATCGAGAACATCGGTCTCGTTCTAAAGGTATTTGTCGATACGTATCCAGATGTTCAGCTCATCGCGACTGGCTCATCTTCGTTTGAACTGGCAAATCGGTTGGGCGAGCCGCTCCTGGGCAGAGCTTGGGATTTTTTTCTTTCGCCGCTCTCATTTGCAGAAATTTTTCCGCCGCAGAATGGTCTCTCTAGGGTAGAGGGATCGCTGGTTGAACTTCTTATCTATGGGTCATTTCCGCAAGTCGTGGTGGCGCCGGTCAATGAAAAAATTCAAATGATTTCGCAAATCGCGAATAATTATTTGTACAAAGATATTTTTACCTTTGAATCTATCCGTAAACCAAAAATTTTGGAAAATCTCCTGAAATCAGTAGCGCTGCAGCTGGGGCAAGAAGTATCGCTCAATGAATTGTCCCGCCATATTGGTGTCGGCCGCCAGACCATCGAACGGTACTTGTCACTCTTGGAAAAATCATTTGTCATCAAACGGTTATACTCATTGCGCCGCAATCGGCGCGATGAGATCAAAAGCAATTTCAAGATTTATTTTTACGATCTTGGGGTGCGTAATTATATTATCAATGCGTTTAATCCCATTGATATTCGAGCCGATGTCGGCGGGCTATTTGAAAACTACTTCATTATGGAACGAGTCAAGTATCATTATAATCACACGGGATATCTGCCCAATGTGTATTTTTGGCGAACGCATGGACAAAAGGAGATTGATTTTATTGAAGAGCAGAATGGCGTGATGAGCGCGTTTGAGTGCAAGTGGACGAAAGAAAATGTTTCTTTCAAAGAATTTTTGTCGTCGTATCCCGGATCGCAGACTCACGTTGTGCATCGTGGCAATATTCAAGAGTTTTTGTGGTAATACAGTCTGGTTACCCGCCGATTCTTTTTTTGTATAAAAATCGTCGCTCATATTTCGCCGCCCTTAATCAGGCGGACGAAGGCAGAAAGACGAAATGGTATTGGCACACGGTTCGGGTGTACAAGGAAAGCATGGGGCGACTTTTGGGAGAGGCCAGCCTTGCTAGGCGATAAAATAGCTGGTTGCATGGATGTGTGGATAATTGTTTTACAGCCCGTACTGTGATTTTTTTAGAGGAAATGCTACAATAAAGCTTGTAGAATAGGCAATTTTTATGCCAAGATTCTTCCTATGTCAAAAAAAAAACAATCTACAGCTTTTAAAAAAACTACTGACGATGCTGCCGGCAAGATGGCCGCGCTTTCACAGGAATTTGACCACTTGATTCAAGAAGGCAATCGTTTGCATCGCGAAGCTCGGAAATTGATTGATCAGGCAAAAGCCACCAGTGTTTTGGAAAATATTATTAAACATTCAAATTAATTAGGGCGATATATGCCAACAAATCCTGAACAACAGCCTCAACCTCGATCTATTTTGCAGAATGTCACTGAGCTTTTGGGGCGGATGCCAGAGACCATGGCCAAAAAAAAGCAGGAAAAGATGAGGGAATTGCTGCCCGAGGTAGAAAGGCTAGAAGCACAGGAACGTGAAGCGGAAGAACTGCGAAAACAATTAGAAGAAGATCGAAAAGAAATCGAGACGCTTTTGGGTAGATTTTCTGGGCGTAGGGTCGAAGATTCAAAAACAATGGTAAAAAATATTGAGAGCCTAGTTAAGCGTTTAAAAGCTTACGTTGATAAGGGCAAGCGATTCTTGGCAGGGCAAAGCGCAGTCAATGAAGCTGCTCCAGCCGAGGAAACAGGAAATGCTCCTGCGGCGGAGAGTAGCAGTAGTGAGGTTGGTATAGCTCCTGATGCATCTGACACAGCCGCTCCTGAAGAACACGCTGCGGCCGCTACAGAAATCCCTCCTCAAGCGAGCAGCCAAGAAACACCAGCAGAAGCCGGGTCGGTCGAAGGGGCGCAAGAAAGAGAACAGGAAAAGGCGGGAGAAGAAGAGAGAAGTGCCGAGGAAGAAGCAGGTTCGGAAATAAAATTAAATGGGCAGATTGGGCTGTATGAAGAAAATACTGGCTTGCTTCGTTATTACGAACTGAAACCAAAACAAGGGCCAAGACTTAGTGAAAGTTCTATTGCCATGGCACTGCCCGAAGAGTTGGGCAATCCGATTATGTCGCAGTATTTAGATGGCAAAGATATCGTAATAGAATTTGAATATCCTACGCTTAAGAGAAAATTTTATACTATTATTTTGAAGTGTGCCAATGAGCCCGACAAATGGCAAGGAACTGGCAAACGACCAATAAATTATTTTGATTATAAGACTGGCGAGGTGAGCGCTATTGTGAAAGGCCCAGGCCATGAAACAGAAATTAAAGTTGCAGTAAAACAAGGATCAAAAGGAGTAAAAGCAGTGCTTGAAGCCGCTCTTGAAGACGTTCGTGCCGACCACGAAAAATTGAAACAGGATATCGCCGCGAAGGCAGAAAAAGATAGAGTAGGTTCAGGATCGCCGGGCGCAGGAAAAAAAGAACCAGCCAAGGGTAAAGAGGGAAAATCAGATGATGAATTGCGCGCTTTTTTTGACAGTGAGTATAAGTATGGTCCTTTGGTCGGCTATCCAAATGAGTTTGGACTAATATTGAAGAGTGAAGCAGTTCCTCTCACCGAAGTTCTTGATTTGATCGAACGTGTGGGAAGCTTGAAAAAACGGTTGGAAGAGGACACAGGGCGGGGGTTTTCAGAAATAAAAGCCCTTTGGCTCGATTGGTGGGAAAAAACCAAATTACCCGAGCTACAGAAGATGGCGCCCAAGGACAGCGCCAACCCTGCGTCTGTGGAGTCACACGCAGACCGAACGAAGAGGGAGCAAAAAGAGCAGGAAAGTAAGGATAAAGCAAAGGCATATCCTGTTTTTGAAGCGTTTTTCAAAGATAAGATCGTTGATTTGGCAATCGGTAATGTGACCGGCAAGATAAAAGGCGTTTTTATAGACATTGACGGTAAAACCATTTCTTCTGAAGTTGCAGAAAGGCTAATTTCCAGTGGCAGTTTGGCAATTCCAGGCTTGGAGGAATATGCTAATCATAAAGACAAATTGGGTAAGCTTTTTCATGATTGGATTTTTGATGTAAAGGTGCTTGTTTTGCAATTTGAAATAGATAAGAGATTGCAAAACGTTCGGGAGAAGATTGACAACGCCATACAAATGGTAAAAGCTAAACTACAATCACTCGAGAGTATTCCAGGAAAACAAGACGAGGCTAAAGAGCTTTTGGCGACGTTAGATCTTACAGAGAATAGGTTGGCTGATTTGGTTAAAGCTAAGGCATCTGAAGTAGAGCTAGACAAGGTTTTTAGGGCGGTGGCAAAGATTGGTGGTGAGTGCGATGTCTTGGAGAGGAGGACAGAGGCGACACCTGAAGCCGAAGCAAACAAGCGAGACTGGCAAAAATTAATAGACGCGATACCGGAACTGTACGGGCGAATTGCGGCACTACCAAAGACGTCAGAGGTGGATTTCTTGTTCGTTCGCGTTCGGTCGCTTGAAGCAATAATGTCTCCACATACCGATCATACAAAAGAAATCTCACCAACTATTCTTAATGATCTCGCCGGGATTGAGGTTGACCTCAAGAGATTGGAAGTGCCGGTCGCTGGCGCCGAAACACCGGAAGCCAAACAAAGAGCGCTGGAAGAGATTATCAAGCGTTTTTTGTTTTATCTGGATACGGTGCCGGAGAATATTACTTATTTTGACGCAGAAGCTAAAAATCCAGACGGTACACTCAAGGATAAATATCGTCATTATGCCGAAGCCCTTCGTGAAATTTTGGCTACACAGAAGGATCAATTGGAGACTCTGAAAGATGCGCTTGCAGATTACTTTGAAGCGACCGTTAGGGAAATTGACCTTCCCGTGAGTCGGTTTGGCAGGAGCGATAGTTGGAAATATTGGGATTTGGCAAAACAGAAATATCTGAGTGAACACCCCGATGAATCGGATACTTCACGTTATCTTTTGGCTGATCCATTTGAGTTTGAAACAAACCCAACCAGTCGAACAGTTTTACAACAAATTGCCGATCGCCATATTGGGTGGGAAGCCTATCGGGAGTATAACGTTCAAGGCAGTATTGAAGATTTTCATCTTGATAGCGGTCATCAGACATATGCCAGAATTAGGGCATTGATAACGGAAACTGAGAAACCAACTGGTTTTCTTGCCTCCGACAAATTGGCCGAACTAGGTCGGCTGATTCGGGAAAACAAAGGCGTAGCCGATCTCGAGATTACGCCCGCGGCGGCTGATCCGGCAGAGGCTGAGCGAGAACGAGTACAGCGGATTTGGGAGAATACAGATCGTTTGCTGGCGGATACACACGCTGAACTTCAGCGTTTAATCGGGGTTCCCTCAAAGGAGATGGAAGCTCGTGGTTTGTTAAACCAATTGGAAGCGTTTATAAACGGGGATTATGCAGACGCAAACAAGACAGTAGGGCCTGATGCGGCTCTTTTGGATGCCATAAGGCCGGTGATAGATGCAGTTCCACTATTGCGGGACAGGCCTCTCAATCCACGCGTTGATCCAGCCGATGTGTCGGCGACTCCAGAACCATCGCGGCTGGCCGGTTCGCGTGCCGAGCGAGACGCTAAGTACAGAGCCCACGAAGCGGCGAAAAAGAAACTGGAGAGCATGGAAGGGATTTTTAAAAAAGTGATTCGATTTGGCGAAAGAAAGAAAGCTTACGAAGCCGCTAAAGCCGACGTCGAGCGAACGAAACGCGAGTACGAAGAAGCAAAGCAGGCTTTCGAAGAGGGCAGCAAGGCAGTGTTGGGTCGAGAGGCGACGGGGACAGAAGCAGACTATTTACGCGACTTCAATATTTCCGCGGCCGAGCTTGCGGAACTGGAGGGCTGGGATGAATTGACCGAGGGTCAACGACTTTTGGTATTGGAAAATTTACGCCAAATCATGCTCGGAATGATTCAAGAAGAGGGGATATCTGGCCATCGTCAGAATATGGATAAGAAGGATGAGACAGTGGCGCGATGGTACAAAATATACCAGGGTGAATGGTGGAAAGATAGAGAGAAAAATATAAAGAATGTACCGAAAAATGTAAAGAATGCATGGAAGAGTTTATTTAAACAATACTATGTTGGTAAATTTCGCTCCCAGAGCGCGGAGCAAGTGCTCGCCGGTGGTATGGCCGCACATGGTGAACTACTGAAAGAACTTACTCGTCATGCGCAGGAGAGCGGACTTGGGGTAGAAGTTGGCGCAGATGGTGCGTTGGAAATTCAGTATATGGATGCGGATGAGGCGTTAGATCCGGCAGAACGCCGTTCAATCGAAGCGTTTAATGACGCGGCCACGGCATGGAGCCGGACGCCGCATGCCTGGAGTGAGCGTTTCGCGACCAAGGAGGAACGAGCGAAGTTTGCCGCCGCGCGAGAAGCGTACGGTGAGGCAAAGAGGAACGTTATTGCCACGATGAATAGAGTTTCGGGCAATGAAAAACAAGCAAATTTGGAATTTTTGGAGATTGAACGCAAGATTGAAATGAACCGGCTCATGAATACCAATCCAGACGTTGAGGCAGAGCTTCAAAAAGTGACATCATCCAAAGTATGGAAATGGGATGCGGCCAAGCAAATTGCTGGATCCCGTGGCGGGTTTATGGCGTATGGGTTTATGACCCGGACGATTCCGGCCTGGTGCGTCGGGTACGCCGCCGCGCCGCTCGTGGCCGCGGCCGCACCGGTAACAGCAATGTTTGCCGGCGGCTATATTGGCCGCAAGCGTGCGATTGAGGGTTTGCGCGAAGATACTACGTTGAGCAAATCAAAGAGGTCGGGTTCTGAAGCGTTAAAGTTTGCCGACGCGGGTGCCCATATTGAAAAAATAAATACGTTAATTGAGAAAATAAATGAGGCACCCGATGCTGAAAGTGAATCTACTGAGGAACGTACCGTTAAGAATCTTTCTACAAAGAAGGAGAGTAAACGAACAGTAAAAGTAAAGAAACACTCAAAGAAATACTATCGCGGCATTCTTGATCTAGCTATTCAATATACCAAAGATAGTTTGAGTCAGGGATTTGTCACCTTTGGCGAAGGCAAGTATAAATTGAGCAACCAGTACGAATTACTGAAAAAAATCGGCGAAGCGGAAGCACAGGTAAAACTTGGTGATAAGAAAATAGAGGCGAAAGTTCAGGCACGGCTCAATGAGGTGCTTGGAGTGCCCAAAGGAAAGGTTGGTACAAAAGAGCGCAAAATAAAAGATCATGTGCGCAAGCAAATGCTGAAAGGCGCTTTGACTGCAACCGGGTTCTTCTGGGCTGGTCGACTCATTGGTGAGGCTCTTTCTGATGATCAGTCGAGTTATGCATTAGTTAAGAATCGTTTTTTTGGTCGTTCTTCCGAAGCGTCTGCGGCTACACCTGCACCCAGTCCAGATAAACCTACAGAGGGAGGATTCATTGATACGATTAAAAATGATCACGTGATGAGTGGTGCTGACAAAGATAATGATTCTTTTTCCCAGTCAGCTCATGATGGGGCAGCTAAATATGCGAAAGAGTTGGGGATCAAAAAAAATGAATCAGCCTACAACAAGGCAATGATGGAAATTCTTCGGAATTACAAGGAGCGTACTGGGCGTGAAGCACCAAGTTTGGTCCATGAAAATGATAAACTTCATATTTACAGGGATGTAAACGGCAAACTGCAAGCTGATTTAGTTGAATCTTCGGGCGAAAAATCTGGGTATTTGTCAGGACGTCCATCGGTTGCTGGAGGTTCTCCGGCCGAAACACCGGCGCCATCGGAGGTACAACCAACGACTGCTCAGTATTTAGCCGAGCATGGTTCAATTCCAATTCATCATGCAGGGGGCGCTTTAGGTGGCCAAATTGTGCCTGACATATCTGGTGTGGCCGATGTTCGGGTTGGGACAGATGGGATCAGTGCGGTGGTTGATGGTGTTCGCTATGATGGACTTGTCTACGGGCCGGGGAATAACACGTTGGTCCCAGGTGAAAAATTCGGTCATTATGTTTTTGGCGGTGGTCCGCGGGGGTGGGGTAGTACATTTGTTTCCGAAAA
>JBBTRO010000116.1:0-3786 GCA_038065155.1 Patescibacteria group bacterium | reverse complement strand
TACGAATGACAAAAAAATAAATCCGCTCAGCGGAATAACGATAGTATATCAGAAAGTAATTGACCGTCAAACCGCCTATCCACAACCTGAAAGCTAAAAGCTAATGAAGCTATAAGCTATTTTTATAATTTGTCCACCACCGATAAAAATCTTCAGCCACAGGCACAGCTGCTCGACTCCCCTCACCGCCTTCTTCGATAAGTATGGTAAGTACCAATTCCGGATCATTGTACGGAGCAAAAGAAGTGAACCACGCATGGGTCGGACGTTCCGAGTGCCATTGGGCTGTCCCGGTTTTGCCTGCCACCGCAATTGGTAAGGTGTTTAGCCGACGACAGGAGCCACTAGTCACGCACTGGCGCATGCCAAGCTGAATTATTTCAATGTGATCTGGATCAATGAAGCCATCACGGATGATCGTTGGTGTCACTGGGGTAATCGCATTCGTCATTGGATTCAAAATTGAACGAACGATGTGCGGTTGGTAAAGAGTGCCGCCATTGGCGACCGCGGCTGTCATATTGGCAATTTGGAGCGGTGTTGCCAAAAAGTCACCCTGCCCGATGGAAAGATTATAAGTATCACCGATGTACCATGGTTCGTTTTTTGTTTTTTGTTTCCACGCTTCAGTTGGCAAAAATCCAGCGTTCTCACCCGGCATATCAATACCCGTATGCGAACCAAAGCCGAATTGTTCAAGAAATTGGACAATCCTCACTACTCCCAGACCCTGAAAAGAGTGATACCCTCCGCCGATATAATAAAAAAACGTATTCACCGATTCAGCCAGAGCTTTTACGACATTGGTTGTCCCGTGACCGCCAGCGAGCCAGTCAGGGAAAAACCAAATCCCCACACTCAGCCCACCCGTGCTCAAAAAACTGCTTTTGGCGGTAATAACGCCAGATTGCAAAGCGGCGGCCGCGATGGCTGGCTTCACTGTAGATCCCGATGGATACATTCCGGAAATTGCTCGATTAAAAAGGGGTTGATCGGGATTTTCAACGTACTTTGTATACTTTTCTTGAGTAATGCCGCCAGAAAAATCGTTATTATTGAATGTTGGCAAAGAAACCAATGCAACCACTTCTCCAGACCGAGGATCAAGCGCGATTGCTACCGCCCTCTCCTTTTGATTGGCCGCCAGCGATGCTCTCAATAGTTCTTCCAGCTGTTGCTGTACGGCGGCATCAATAGCGAGCATCAAATGATAGCCGGGCGTGGGCGGGGTCTCGGCAAGCACTTGCTGTTCCCGACCATACGCGTTCACCTCGACTCTCTTTTTGCCATACGCCCCGCGCAAATAACTTTCATACGATTTTTCTATACCCGATTTCCCGATGGAATCCGAGGGAAGATAGCCATCGGCGTAAAATGTATCAAGTTCAGTACGAGATAATTTTCCTTCATACCCAACAATATGCGCCAATGATTCGGTAGTCGTTGCCAAAACAATCCCCAGCAAAGTCGGGGCGAGGTATTGTCGCTTGCTGCCGCGTTCAATAGAAATTCCCGGCAAATCGGCGGCTTCAATTTCCGTGAGTAGCGCTGTTTCGTAAGGAATGTTACCCTCAACAATAATAGACTCAAAACTATACGCCCCGTACTCCTCAAGAATTTGCCAAATAGTATTCTCATCGCGCTGGATGAGCCCTGCCAAACGCTTAACCAGTTTTTCTTTTTCCGCTTGATTGCGAGGAAGGTTTTGCGGGATCAGCGCTAGAGAAAAATTTGGCACGTTATTTGTGAGCGGACGATTCATTCGATCAAATATGCGCCCGCGTTCAGCTAGGATTGGAACAATTCTTTCACGGTTTCCTTCGGCAATGGCTCTGAATTCCTGTCCTTGGACAATTTGAAGGTACATGATTCGCCCGAGAAAGAAAATAAAGAAAAACCACAAACAGGCAAGGGAAAACCAGTAGGTCCGTTTGCTAAAACTGCTTCCGATATGAGCCGAACTGTGGGGTGTGGCCACCTGACGGCCAATGGGCGCCTCAAATACAAGCGATTCTTCTACCCATTTCACCGCATGGCGACGCTCAAGAGATGTCATAATTTTTCAATTCTATTTTTTGGCCAAACCAGAAAAATCGACAAGCTGCCAGTGACTACGCTGGTAAGTAAAATCTCCCATCCATAATACGGAAGAAGCGGTGAAATCGGCAGTGGTGAAATTTTGCCAGTTAGCGATAGCGCCTGCAATATTACTGAATAAAATAGCCGATACAAAAAAATTGCCACCGCCGAAAGGGCGAAAGCTGTGTACCAGGATCGATGGATAAAAAAAGACTGTGACAGCCAAAACGTGAGGAGAACGCTTAACGTGCTTGAAGCGAGGACAACGCCAAAAGGAGTGGTAGCGTATAACTCAATAAAAAAATGAGAAAAAAACGCCAGCCAAACCGTTATTCTTGCCTCTCGAATACTCATAAGAAGAATAAGCGGGACAAAGAGAATGTTAATCGCACTCCACGGAAATGGCGCAAGCGATACTTTTACTAAATGCAAAAACACCATCGCCAAGATGGTCAGGGAAATCACGGCGACTGATGCGATGATCTTCATACATGGTCTAATGTCGGGGTGGTAGTTGTTATTACTGACACCACCGTGAGTCCGCTCAAAGATACCAGCGGAGTGATGACGGCTTTTTGAAATGGCTCGTAGGCTTCTTTTTCGACCGCTTCTACCACGCCTATCAGGAGTCCGCGTGGCATACCCGACTCAAGGCCAGAGGTTACTACCATATCGCCGATTGCGACCGCTTCATTTTGGGGGATAAAGCCCATTCGAACG
The DNA here is from genome assembly GCA_038065155.1 of Patescibacteria group bacterium. Classification (GTDB taxonomy): domain Bacteria; phylum Patescibacteriota; class Patescibacteriia; order Magasanikbacterales; family UBA922; genus JAHFIC01. Next base: position 987 of record JBBTRO010000116.1, on the reverse strand, counting down.
CTAAGGCCGTGTCCGCCCTCCACGATGCCAAGGCTGCGCTCATGATTCAAAAGCGTCGCCGCCACCTTGCTTTGTCCGTCATTAATGAGCTGAACCATGGCTGTGCCATCTTCAACTTGAACAATTTTACCAATCAAAATACCCTCGCCGGCAATAACCGGCTGTCCTTTGAACAGTCCGTCAGAGAGTCCTCGATTGAGGATGAGTGTATTGCCTGCCGGTTCCAAATTCTTGCCAATGACATCCGCACCGATTTGATAAAGTTTTGCGCGAGCAAAAAAGCGCAGCTGTTCGCGGAGCGCCTTGTTTTCGTCGGCAAGAAGTACTGCTTCCGCTGCACTCTTTTGGTAATCAAGGCATTGGACTGACAGGGTTTCATAAGCTTCTTGAAGTTCGGCTGGGGATGAGAATACCTCTGGCCTGCCTCTGGTTTCCAAGGTCCAATGATAGGTGATCTTTGAGCTGTAATTCAAGGCCACGCGTAAAAAAGACTCAATTGGCTTAAGAAGGCCAACACTATGTAAAATAATCGTGAAAATGATCACGGTTATTATTCCGAAAAGTATTTTGACTCGAGAAGACATGCTTATTTTTTACTTCGTGCCGAAGGCAGCATCACCCCTTTTAGGAGCAAAGGGTCGTCGAGAAGAATGCCAGTGCCTCGCACAACAGCAGTCAAAGGGTCGTCGGCAATGCGAACCGGAATTTCCGCGGCTTGCGCAATCACTCGATCCAGCCCGCGAAGCAAGGATCCACCGCCGGTGAGCAAAAGACCGCGTTCATGAATATCCGCGGTCAATTCCGGCGGCGTTAGCTCCAGTGTCATCTTGACGAGATCAACAATCGCGTTCACTGAACGCTCCAGCGCTTCTCGAATGTGAGCATCGGTAATCATAATTTCTTTTGGCAGTCCACTAATGACATCGCGGCCGCGCATCGGAAACTCCATTGTTTCCGAGCACGCCTCCGCTGAACCAATTTTAATTT
>JBBTRO010000115.1:0-10173 GCA_038065155.1 Patescibacteria group bacterium | reverse complement strand
ACGATATATTTCTCTTGTCTGCCATCATTTCTTTTGACCAGGGCTTTTGCCAACTCTTCGGCCGCAGTCACATAATAGCGCAAATCGCTTTCGCCAGTCTCACCAATCTCTGGTGTTGGCAGACACATAAAGACTGCATCGCAGTTGTTCAAAAAACTCTCCGCATCGCGGTAATCAGTGGTAAAACGAATCCGATCAGAATGGCGAACCAGCAAATCACCGAGTCCGTCTTCAAACAGACAGCCCTCTATCGTATCTCGATCGCCCGAACCAAGAGCCGCAATTTTTTTGGCATCAACATCAAAAACTAGCGTATCGTGTCCGCTGTCGGCTGATATAGCTGCCGAGCAGGCGCCGACAAAGCCAGCGCCAATGTAGAGAATGTTCATACTCCCACCATTTTATCATAATCCTATTTTTTTTCAATAGCTCGCACAAAGCTAAACCCCGCGCCCTTATTAAAGGCGCGGGGTTCCATGCTAAGTATATTTTGACTATTTGTTGAGAAGTGCTCGGGTGGCTGGACCTACCACGCCAACTTGGGAAAGTCCATTTGCCTTCTGGAACGCTTGCACCGCTTTTTGGGTCGCTGGACCAAAGTTGCCATTTGGTGTGATATCAGCAGGGAGGTATCCAAGGTTCTGGAGCGTGACTTGCAGGTTTTTCACCTCGTCACCGCTTGAACCGCGCTTAAGCGTACTCGTGAACGTGACCGAACCGCTTGGTGCCGCTGGTGTCGCTGCTGCCGGGGCAGGAGCTGGTGCCGGGGCGACTGGTGCTGGCGATGAACCAGCTGAACCATTCAAAGCCGCACGCGTGCCTGGGCCGACAAATCCAACCGGTGACAGACCATTCGCACTTTGGAACGCCTGCACTGCTTTTTGGGTTGCCGGGCCAAAGTTTCCATTGGGTGTGATATCGGCCGCGAGGAAACCAAGGTTCTGGAGGGTGATTTGCAAGTTTTTGACTTCGTCACCACTGGAACCGCGACTTAAATTCTTGGTGAATGTGACAGAACCCGTGGCCGCCGCTGGCGTTGGACTTGGTGCTGGTGCCGGGGCAGAAGCTGGAGCTGGCGCTGAACCATTCAAAGCTGTACGAGTTTCAGCATTGAGTTGTCCACTCGATGACAGTCCGTTGGCTTTCTGATAATCTTGCAAGGCTTTTTGTGTCAGGCTGCCAAAAAATTTAGTTGGTTGATGGTTGGCCGGTAAGAAGCCCAACTCTTTCAACTTTTCCTGAAGTTCCTGGACTTCTGTACCACTCGACCCTTTCTTCAATGTCTGCGTAAAAACATGTGCTGGAGTGGCTGGTGTTGCTGGTGTTGCTGGGGTGGCCGGCGTAGCAGACGTTGCTGGAGTGGCTGGTGTTGCTGGTGTAGCGGCTGGAGAGGGAGATGGCGCAGGGGAAGGCGAAGGGCCGCCGCCGCCACCGCCACCGCTCGTTCCGCTCGTTCCACCACCTGAGTCAGTCAAACCGCCTTCACAGCTATTCGCAGCGCCTGGTGTAATCGTAATCGTATGAGTATTCACGCCGCTGGCACAGCTAATCGTAATATCCGAGGAACTAGATCCGCAGTTAATGACCGCCTGGGAACAGCTGTTACCAGATACAGTAAAGCCAGTCTTATTCGTTGTTGTGAGTTTGATATACGAACTCGCCGCTACTGCAAACTGAATGGTGCCGGCATCGACATCTACGTTAAAGCTTTCTACCCTGGTATCCGAAGTCATGACAAACTGTCTACTGCTACTGAGCTCAATATATGATCCATCACCATTGGCAGAAACATCATTATAGGCGGCACTAGCCACAAGCGGGAACAGAAAAGCAGCGAGAGCAAATACTGAAAGTATTTTTTTCATAAATTAATGAAGCTTTTCTGCCCCGCACCTTGCGAGCAAGGTGCGGGGCGCTTGAGGATTATTCTGGACAGGCGACCGTTGAGCTTACCATACCAGTATCACGAGTAAAGTAAAGTTCAACACACCCGCCACTGTTCATACCAAATACCATTCGAGTCCCACGAGTCGCTACAGCCGCTGTTGAAGTCGCATAGAATGTTGATGTGCCAGTAGAGGAAATAACAGTCGTCGTTGCTGTCATGACCGTTGATGATGCGTTAATCCTACCCGAGACAGACAGACTAGAACCGACCGAGGACGAGGCATTGCTGATGTAACCACCGTACATGGTCGTCAAGCCAGTCGCCAAGAGCGTGGATGACGCATTGAGCGGGCCAGAGACAGTAAGTGAACCGCCTACTGACGAGGTTGCGTTGCTGATAAATCCGCCGTAGAGCGTTGTTAGACCGGTCGCGAGCAGAGTCCCAGAAGCACTCACGGGGCCAGAGACAGTAAGTGAACCGCCTACTGACGATGAAGCGTTGGATATGAACCCGCCATAGAGCGTCGAAAGACCTGTGGCCAAGAGAGTGGTTGATGCGTTCAATGGACCAGACACCGTCACCGAAGCTCCAAACGATGATGAAGCCGTGGAAACAAAGCCGCCGGCTGCTGTTAGGGTTGACGAGGCGTTCAAAAGCCCTGCCACTACTAGATGCCCACCGATGGATGATGAGGCGTTACTAATGAACCCGCCATAGAGCGTCGAAAGGCCGGTCGCCAATAGCGTACCAGAGGCACTCAATGGACCGGAAACAGTAACCGAGGCGCCAAATGAGGATGAAGCCGTGGAAACAAAGCCGCCGGCTGCTGTTAGGGTTGACGAGGCGTTCAAAAGCCCTGCCACTACTAGATGCCCACCGATGGATGATGAGGCGTTACTAATGAACCCGCCATAGAGCGTCGAAAGGCCAGTCGCCAGGAACGTTGATGACGCATTGAGCGGCCCATTCACGGTTAAAGCCGAGTTTACGGTGGAAGAAGCCGCCGAAACAAAGCCGCTGGTAAATGAATTAAGCCCACTAACGGTCAGCGTGCCGCCAATGGTTACGTTGTTCCCTACACTCGTCGCCGCAGAGGTGTATACCACAGGGGCAAACACCGCCATTGCTATGAGGAGAAAAAATAGCATGGACTTTTCTCTCATCATTCTCATATGGAGATATGAATAAAAATAAATTGTAATTAAACGTATGATTAATTTTTGGCTACTTGGTATGCCAGATATCCAGTATTCGATCCAAGCTTCCACTATACAAGATCATGACACTATCATACACCAGAACGTGATCCCCATTTTTCGCCAATTTGTAGAAAACCGGATTTTCCTTCTTTAACGCCGACACGTCGCTGACTTTGGCAACGGTTACATTGCCATAGGGCAACACCATATGCTCATTCACTCTCCTGACCACATCCGCAATCGTTGGATCAGAGCCAGAGACATTGGAAATGCTAATTGGATTTACCGACACCTTCTTTGTCGTCTGTGCCGCTGGCGTGGGTGCGGTGGCCGGAGCTGAAACCGGAGTTGATGGTACTGGAACAACTTCTGGCACTGCGATCGGTGCCGGCTGTGCCGCTGGAGTTTTTATATCAGCGACCCAGCGAAAAAAGTTGAAAGCAAGGAACACGGCGACAATAATTGACAAAAGAACAATCGCGCCTGCCAATATCAAAGTGGCAGGAATATTTTTTGTGTCTGTCTCCATACCCAATTATTTTTTCTCGACAGGCAGAAATTCAAAACGCTGATAGTATACCACTAAGTCTTTTTTTTGTCAGTCAAATAAACCTGTGGATAACTTAAACACTATCCGCCGCGACTGATTTTTTGTATCCCTCGTTGCGTTTATGCCGTGCATTGATCGCTGTCCACTCGGGATGCTCCGCCAATATCTCCAAGACATCCTCAAAACGAGAAGACGAGTTGCGTTTCAAAAGTTCGCTCATAACAAGTCTAAGAAAATCTAAATCTTCTGCAGTGTCCAAGGTCCAGCGATGATGAGATAAATCACCTGAGCACCTGAGCACCTGAGCACCTGAGCATGTTACGTTTGACAATTTAAATATCTCTGAATGTTTCCAAATATACGGCGTTACATGCTCTCGCTCCGAAGACAATCTGGCTTCTTTCCACGCTCGCTCAAGCGTGGCAAACGAAAATACTTCGCAATCTAGGCCATCGGGAAACGTCGGTCGTATCGTGTTCGAAACATAATCATATGCGCCTTCAAGATACTTCTCAACCACGAGATCAATCACCGATGGATCAGCAATCGGACAGTCTCCGGTAACGCGGACAACCACATCGGCTCGGTATTCTTTGGCCGCTTGATAATACCGATCGAGCACATCATTTACACTGCCACGGAAACAATCAACGCCATTTATTTTGGCCCACTGTGCCAGTACACCATCAGATGTGTCTATCGTGGTCGCCAAAACAACGCGCGTCACCTGCTTCGCACGTTTTACTTGTTCAACAACACGAGCCACAACCGGCTCTCCACACAGATCCATCATCATTTTGCCAGGCAGCCGCGTGGAGCCCATGCGGGCTTGGACAACACAGATGATGTTCATAAAAACATAAAAACGTTAAACCATTAAAGCATTGATTACTATTGCCCGTCCAATGCTTTAATGCTCTAGTGATTTAATGTTTTAATGGTTCCAGTCTCCACCGATTCCTTCGCCGCGCAAATCAGCTTCAATACCTCGGCACCTTTTTCGACTGGCGTGATCGTCTCCTTACGCTTCTCTACACAATCAAGGAAATGCTTTATTTCTTCAATATACATGGTATTGATATCATATGGCTCGGGCAAAAGAAATTCGGCGTCACCGTGTGCCTTGCTTTTCTGCACGACTTTCTTTTGATTCACATCCCACACAATCGTGCCTTCGCTCCCAAAAAATTCAAAATTGCGCTGGGGGAAACGCTGGATATAATCCTGATGAATTTCACCGATCGCCCCGTCTTCAAACTGCAAAATCACTTCGGCCACATCTTCAACATCGATCTCCAGATTGCTAATGTGTCCCGAAAAACAGGCGAGCTTGGTTACTTTTTTGCCCACAAACCAGGTCAGATAATCAAATTCGTGCGAATCAAGGAGTATTCCCCCGCCCAATTTTTTATTCGCGCTATACCCCTGCCGGTAATCTTCCCATGGATGCCAATCCGGCAAATACGCGCCAAATTGACAGCGAGCCGAAAGGATTCGCCCGATCACGCCAGCATCCAGAAGCTCTTTAATCTTCTGAAACAACGGATAAAATTTCCAGTTACTGCCGACCATTGTTGTTAGCTTCTTTAGCTTCACTAGCTTCATTAGCTTATAGACGTCATCGATAGTATGTGATAATGGTTTCTCGATAAAAAGATCAGCGCCATGCTCTGCACAAACAAGCGCTTGTTCGAGATGAAATCGAGAAGGCGAGCAGACAAAAACAACGCTCCATTGCTTGTCTGCAAAAGCGCTGTCAAGTGATTGGTAGGTCGGCACACGCAACTCCTCCGTCACCGCTTTTGCCCGCTCGGGATTGACCTCAACAATCGCCACATCGGTTTGTCCAAGCGACAAAAGGTTGCGCGTATGGCGTTTGCCAATCGATCCGCCGCCGAGAATGAGAATGTTCATAAGTGATAGAATCTGGAATTTAGAATTTGGAATTTGGAAACTTTTGATTCTAAAAATCTTTCATATCTCTGAAAAACTGTTCCCGATTCTGAAACAATAAACTCTTGATCCCCAATGCCTCAGCCGCGACAATATTATTTTTTGAATTATCAATAAAAAATGCCTCCGTTGGTGGCACGCCCAATCGATTCAAGACAATCTGGTAGGGTTTTGGATCGGGTTTTACTTCAGCGACTTCAGCGTCACAGCTATACACTTCCACTGGAAAGACCTCTGACACCGGGTGAGTGCGACGGATGTGATCGCGCATCACCGGTGTAAGATTGGAGAGAAGCCCAACGCGGTATTTTTTTTGCAATCCGCGCGCATAGTCGAGCATATCAGGATACAATGTATACGAATTGAGATAGGCTTGAGATAGGGCGGCTGGATTTATTTCTTCGGTTTCAGTCAGCGCAAAATGAGCCATAATCCTGTGCCAAAAATCTTCAGTGGTGTATTTGCCACGATAGAACTCAAGATACACATTCAATACTTTCTGCGCAATCTCGTCCGGAGTCAAACCGAGCGCCTTTTGTAACGCAACCGAAGCAAACGGCTCGCCCTCTGAACAGCACACCCCGCCCCAGTCGAAAATAACTGCTTTGATCATATAAGTTTTACTTAGGACTTACGCGTTTGACCCCCAACGAAATTCGCTTCGGCTCATTTCGTTACTCCTTCAAATATTGTTTGGAGTAACAGATTGAGCCGAGGCGAAATCTGTTCAATTGCGTAAGTCCTATCACTGCTGAACACGTACGGTGCGCGGTGCCACCACCTGTCCGTGTATAAGCGGCTCCAGCTGTTTGAAATCGCTCCGTACAGTCGCAAGCGTCGCGCAAATTTTTTCTAACTCGACGAGAACAGTGTCAATATGTTCTTTCGTATGAATATAGCCAATCATCATGGATGAACTAAAGAAAATTCCCGCTTCGTGCATTTCTTGGTAGATATACGTTTTTACCAAGCGAGAAATATAATCCTCGAGAGGAACTTGCATCACCGGATGAGGCCCAAACCCGATAAATTCAATCGGCAATTCATATTGTTTTGCAATATTATTGCCCTTGGTGATCAAATACGTGCCCAGTTCATGCATATGGCTGTGCACATCACCAAATTCACGCATCATGGCAATGACTTCAATCGCCGCCGCGATACCAAGCGTATAGCCGCCAAAGGTCATGGAGACAAACACTTCATCCATGCGCTTCATGATGTCAGCTTTGCCAGCAATAACGGAGATTGGGTAACCGCCGGAAATTCCTTTGCCAAAGCACGCAATATCCGGGACCACGCCAAAATACTCTTGCGCGCCGCCCAAGGCGAAGCGAAATCCCGTGACCATCTCGTCGAAGATAAAAATTGCGCCATGTTTATGCACCAACTCTTTCACCGCCGCCAAAAATCCGTCTTTTGGTTTCTCGCTCGCCGCTGGCTCCATGATCACGGCCGCAATCTTGTCTCCATAATCGGCAAAAATCTTCTCGAGTGAGGCAATATCGTTGTACGTAAATTCGTGAGTGAGTGTTTTTACAATCTCCGGAACACCAGCATTCCGGCCGCTTTTGTTGGCGACACTCCAATCCTGCCAGCCATGATAACCGCATTTGATGACATGATCGCGTTTCGTAATATGGCGCGCCAGACGAATGGCGCCCGAGGTCGCGTCGTTCCCATTCAACACAAGCCGACTCATCTCGGCACATGGCACTACTTCGCGCAAAAGTTTGGCCAGCCTCAATTCTTGATCTGATGGCAAAGTATAAATCGTGCCGCGATCAATCTGTGCTTTGACCGCCGCGTCAATCCTGGGATTGGCGTAACCGAAAGTCATCGGGCCAAGCGCCAGCATCATGTCTAAATACTTCTTCCCATCCGTATCCCAGATATACGCGCCCTCGCCTTTTGCAATCTGGAGCGGGGTCACGCCAATCACGTATTGGCTCGGGTTTTTCGATAGCGTCTGCGCGCCGGAGGGGATGTATTCAAGAATTTCTTGAAGTTGGTCTTTTTTATTCATATAAATACTCAATCTCCTCTATCGCCGGCAAAAACTTTGACAAATCTTTGGCCCACGTTTGATTGTTTTCCAGGTAGACGCCGCGCAGGACAAACAATGTTTTCGTGAGAAATTCATCCTTTACCAGCGTGGGCAACAGTTGTTTTTCGTCGGGAGAGAGCGGCCACACGGCTTCGTACGCATCGAGAAACGTTTGTCTGATTTCTGGCGGTGTAACGTTCATCTGGCGAACGAAAAATTGGCGGCCAAAGCGATAGATGGCAAAGGCCACATCGCGCGCACGTTGGCTCACTCGGAGCCCATCAAAATCCAGGAGTGCTGCTACTTCATCTCCTCGCATAAGTACATTGTGCGGATGGAGATCAGAATGGACCACCTGAAGCGGCAAAGCGCTGATTTGCTCCTTGTTTTTTGCCACCTCGTCAGCACAGGTTGCAAAAGCATCGAGATAACCACTCACTGAATTGTCTACAAACGGTTTCAGCGAAACAAAATCATTAGCCGTGTACGTCGGAATTTTGTTAAAGTAAGTATAGCTTTTTTTGCTCAAGTCCGCAATCTTCGCAACTTCTGTTTCTCCCAATACATGAAACCCGCGATGCATGGTAGCAATCGCACGCGCCACCGATGCTAGACCTGGCAAACTCGGAGAAAAATGCTGTCCCTCGATAAAATCAAATAGGACATATCGTCCATCGTTATACGAAATAAACAACTCCCCCGTCTTTGCTCGCCGCGGCGCGCCAACCGGCACGCCATTCTTGAACAATTTGGCCACAATCTCAAGCCAGAAACGAATTTGCTCCAGATCAGTCAACGCTTGAAATTTACGCACTAGCACTTGTTCTATCCCCGCCGGAGTTTTCACCACCACTTTGTAATTCAATGAATTAATTTCCGAGCGGTCTCGTTGCCACGCTTCAACGATCGCAAAAGAATCAAAATACGCCCCAAGAATTTCGTTGAACCCTTTTGGAGTTTCCGGGAGCAGTTTGTAGGTAATTTCTGGAGAAGAAAAGTTGTCGGGGTGAAAGAGTGGCATACAGTCTTTAAGACTTTTAGTTGTTTTTCTTTAAATTTCCTCCCCCTCGTAGGGGGAGGTCAGGAGAGGGTCTCAAAGTGGGTAACCATTGAGGCCTACCTATTGATTGATCATCCTTAACGAAGTTACAAAAGATAGTCAATTTAAGAAAGAATCAGAATTCCACACGCGTTGAGACCCTACCCTAACCCTCCCCTACGAGGGGAGAGAATCTCTTGTGCTACAATGCTCGAAACCAATCCATATTCTTCACATCATTTTCCAATCCATTAACTTTCGGCGTCTCGAAAAGAAGCCAAACATCGTCCTTGAGAGCCAAAACATCGAGCGTCTGCCGAATCCACGTCATATCCATATTCGCTTCCCAGACATTCGCATGTTCATCGATCGGATTGTGAATATCGCCGCCAGAGATATGGAAATACGTCGGCTTTAATTTTTCCAGCGCCTCCGAAATAAAAACTTTATAATCCAAACCCTGATGCGTGGCCGCCTTAGTCGCTTTTTCAAAATCAAAACAAATCGGCAACTTTTTATTGATAGTAATCAAATCTTTTAGCGTCTGGCCATATTGCATATCCTGCGCGTCAATATCTTGACCAGCCATATTCTCAATAAAAATCCTCTTATCATTTAACTTCTCTATATTTTCAAAGAAAGTTGTTTCATCGTGCGTCCGAGCTGGATGCACAACAATCCGCGGAGCGGAGAAAAAATCTGCCAATTTTTGCGTTTGTTCCCACTGCGGCCGCTGTTCATCGGTCAGCCATGAGTCATGCCAGCCATGGCTATGCGGATTGTGAATCGAGACGACATTTGCTTCTTTTAATTTCGCGAGCGCGGTCCAATCCAGTGGCGCCGAAATGTTATTGTACAATTCAACTCCGCCAATCTTTCCCGCCTGATACAGTTTGACCGCTTCAGGAAACCAATCCGTATTTTGCGACCAAATTTTTAGAATGTAGTTGGGCATAAATTATTGTCGAATCGAGATAAGCCCAATCCCTATCATTGTCAAAACGATTCCGCCAAATCGAAGCCAATCAAAATTCTGGACAACAAAAAATTTCGGGAAAAAATGCGCTAGAAAAATAGTAGACAGAAAAACAAATACGCTCGCCGAACCGGTGATCGCAATTGGCAGGCCGGCATTTGGCGCATGAGCGACGGCGCGGAATACGAGAATGTTTGCCACGGCGCCAACAAAAATTCCGAGTCCAATCAGCCACCATATCGCCACACTGTTCTCCGGAATAATCGAACTACTTTTTGCCGTAAAAAAAGCCACGCCAATGATCACCCCAAGCATATACCAAAGGAGTGCTACCTCGCCGCGGATATTCCACACCCGGCTAAACCCAGCCAAGCCCAGCCAGGCCGGAACAAGAAGAATCATTGCCAGAAATGCTTCCCAAAACCAGGTGAGTTTCATATTGCGATCATATCCCACCATAGCGGCATCCCGGCTTCGATATCAATCACCGCAGTTTTACCAATTACACCATGATAATATTT
>JBBTRO010000114.1:0-9123 GCA_038065155.1 Patescibacteria group bacterium | reverse complement strand
TAATCTTTTTATCCATCACTTCCTCGACAGTATCGTCGTCAACCACACCTTCCTCACCCGCTCCGACAGAAAATCAAGACAGTCAGAATAATGATAATCCGGGAAACTCTTGCGGGGCTTGTGGCAGCAACCCAATCGTGACTCCTGAAATCACCCCATCAACCACCCTGGTCTCTGTCACAAGCACTGTTGACGCTATCCTCGCCTATTTGAAAAGCCAGCAAGATCAAACCGGAAAAATTTCTGACGGTGCTACCACCGATTGGGTCATTATGAGCATGGGCGCCGACGATGAGTATGCGGAGGACATAAAAAATAGCGGCCTATCACTCCTTGAGTATGCCAAAAGCTACATCGTCACCTCGACCACAGAACTCAACGTCTGCGCTGGCTATCCGCGCCACACTTTAGCGCTACTCGCCGCTGGCGTACCAGAAACAGATTCTCTTCTTGTTGATCTCAAAGCAAAAATGCAATCGACAGACTGTTATACCAACCATCTGTATGGCCAAAATGGCATCAACGATGACATCTTCGCCCTATTTTCTCTTTTAACATTGGACATACCAGCGAACGAACAAATTATTATAGATATTACGACCACGATTCTCCAAGACCAAACCGCATCCGGCGCCTTTACCTGGACCGGATACCCGGGGGCTGATGTTACCGGTGCGGCGATGAACGCCCTGGCGTTTGCAAAACAGAAAGGTGCTAGCATATCGGACAGCGTCTTTACCAACGCAAAGACATACTTAAAAAACGAACAACTCGCTGACGGCGGCTGGGGTTTTGGCGCATCAGATCCCCTCACAACCAGTTGGGTAATCATGGGTCTCAATGCTCTTGGCGAAGGACAGACAGACTGGTTCAATAGTTCCGGAAAAAATCCGTGGTATCCGCTAGTTGAGCAACTCAATACCGCTGGCTACTATGAACCAAGCTGGGCGCCGGGAACAGTGGACTGGTTTGGCACCAAGCACGCTGTCACAGCCCTCCTTGGTAAATCCTGGCCGATTACCCTGAACCCGCGTACCTCGACAGTCGTTTCAGTAGCATCGCCAGTTGAAAACACAAACAGCAATGGAAGCGGCAGTGGAGGAGATGGAACAACCGTGAGTCAAACTTCAACTCTTACGCCTTCATCCACGCCAGAACAAAGTACAAGCTCGACTCCAGAAGTTGCACCAGCAGAAATAACACCAGCTTCTTCAACCCCGGCTCTGATCCCACCCGAGACAGCCACACCATCAAGCGAGATAGAGACGTTGATAAGCAAAAATGCTCCCCAAGCTGTGGCTGGTGTTAAAATTGTAAGCACAGAGACACCTGTTGTGGAAAATAACCCCACAGATCAACCAACTCCCCCACCGCCAATACCTTCGCCTGAACCGCAAAACCTAACACCGTCGCCGTCCCCGACTGCTCGTAGCGTATTTGCTGGAGGCATAACAATCACGGTCGGTCTGGGGCTGTATCTGCTTTGGAAATTCTTAAAGACACTGCTATAATTCATATTAGCTTCATTAGCTTATAGGGGCGATAAAATCGTAAGCTATAAGCTCACAATGATCTATGACTAAAAAGTCAACATTACTACTCGCCTGCCTCCTGGTACTTTTGGGGGCGACATCAAGACTCCTGCCCCACCCAGCCAATGTTGCTCCAATTGGCGCAATTGCTCTTTTTGTGGGACTTTATCTGCCTCACAGACTTGCGTTATTCGCCCCGCTGGCCGCCATGTTCGCAAGCGATCTGTTCATCGGTTTTTATGATTGGCGTATGATGACTGCCGTTTATGGAAGTTTTCTTTTGAGCGTCTATATTGGCACACTCGCGCAAAGAGAAAAAAAACCTACGACGATTGTCGGTGCGACGCTGATTGGTGCAATTATATTTTTTCTCACGACCAACGCCGCGGTCTGGGCCTTTGGTACGATGTACGCGCATACCTTGAACGGACTCCTGGAAAGTTATTGGCTAGCCTTGCCATTTTTCCGCAATAGTTTGATTGGGGATTTTTTCTTTGTGGGAATATTAGTAGGAAGTATGGAAATGATCAAATATATTCTACCTGCAAACACGCAACCCCACCCTGCCCTCCCCTACGAGGGGAGGAAATAATTGATGATCAATATTTACCCAAACCGGAACGGCGGCGGCTCGGTCGGTTTTTCTTCTTCTGACGGCGGCGGAAGAGTGCGTTCGATCGGTAAGCTCGCTGGCGGCTCGGATTGCTTGGCCACAGCCTTCTGGAGAAGCGGCGTCTTCACGTAGGACATGGGGAAGTGCCAAATCGTGGCGAGTTCTTCGATATTTAGCATAAACGGATTGGCGCCAACATTGATCTTTCGTTTTTTGTAGGCTTTCATAAGCAGACGCTTTCGGCGAGCGGCGCGCTTGGCATGTCCCAAATAAGAAACATGCACATCAAAAGTTGGCGCCAAAGAATTGGCGCTGGGGCTATTGAATTGATTGAGAGCGCCAACCAAAATCGGCACTCCACGGGTCTCGCTAAAAACTTCTTTGCGCCCCAAATAAATCGCGCGAATTTTGGTTTTAAAACCGATTTTGGCAATTTTATTCTCCATCGCTTCGACTAATTTACTCTCGCCTGGCGTCAGATACTGAATTTTATTTGGCGGACCTTCTTTCTCCTCGTGACCTGCGTGCTCACCCGCTTCCCGGTTGAAAATTTGATCACCAATAAATTCCAATGCTTGCATGGGCGCATTATGGAAAAAATCAAGAACCGTATCGCCAATGCCGCCATGGCCATGTCCGCCGGTGTCCCCAATCAATTCTTTTACTTTCTCAATCGCTTTCTCTTTCCAGCCGCTGCCGGTCGGCTGGATAAGCATCTGGAACCACAACTCTTCTCCGGTCGCAATCCGGCTAAAACTCTCTAAGAGCGCGCTCATCGGGTCTTTGAGCTGCGTGTCTTTGGATATAGTATGCTCGAATTCCCGATAGGTCCGAATCGGATACGCATCTGTCTCGGACAGCGTAAAATCGCCGCCCCACATTTCATATTCTTCATTAGGAAATTTGTCCGGCTTGTCCGAAACATAATCTTCCACTTCAACAATTTCCGCTTCCGGATATTGCGCGTAGACCGCGGCCTCAACCAAATCGCGCAGTGCCGCTTCGGTTCGAATCAAAAATTGAATGTAGCCGCCGATACTCACGATTTCAAAGCTAAAATACCGTTGTTTTGTGCCGTGCCAAAATTTCTTGGCAATGTTATCATGTCCCAGAGCGCCCGCGAGGTGGGCAAACAACTGCTCCACCGCTTTTGGCGTTTGGATGTTCAAGGCCGGGATATCAATAGCCAGGAGCACCCATGACCAATGCGAGGTATAGCGGGATTCTTTGAACTCGACCCATAGCGCCACTCCGGCAAACATGAGAAGAAACACCAACAGGAGCCATCCACCCAACGCCATGAGTTGAATAATAACCTGCCAGGCAGGTTGGGTAGTAAAAAAGGCGCTAATGGCGTCGAGATTGATAAAAAGAGGACCCACTTGCATAGAATTTGGAATTTGGAATTTGGAATTTGGATATTGTCATTGATTCAAGAACCTGAATTACGTTTCAAAATTCTAAATTCTATATTCCAAATTCCTTATCAATGATGTCCTCCCCCGGCCGTAATAAGCTTGTACAAAATAAAATAAACTCCGAAAACAGCGACCCCTGCCAGCCACCAGCCGCGAGTCCCGCTCACGTAGCCGGCAAAATAAATAATGCCAGCGATGATCGTGCCGATCGCGGCCACGAAATGACGAATGAATGTGTCGGTCATAATTGAAACATTTGACACTTAACAATTGACATTTGACACCAACGTAAAATGTCAGGTGTCACATTAAAGTATAGCACAAAACAAACAGACCCGACAATCCGGGCCTGGGTGGAGAAAGTGAAATTAGGCCAGCCGGCGTTTTTGCCGCCACTCTTCCCAGGCAACCAGGATTGAGCTGGCGACAAAAATTGATGACGATGTGCCAAAGAGGATGCCGACAATGAGAGCAAGGGCGAAGTAATGAATTGTCGCTCCGCCAAATAAAAACAAAGCGGCCAAGACCAAAAGCGTGGCCCCACCGGTCGTGAGCGAGCGGACGATCGTCTCATTGATGCCTCGGTTCACAATGTCAGAAAAGGCTTCGCCATGGTAGCGATGAATATTTTCTCGAACACGATCAAAAACAACAATGGTATCGTTGATGGAATAGCCAAACACGGTCATAAGCGCAACGACAAATGGAATATCAACCTCAACCCCCGCGTATCTGCCAAGAATAGCAAAGAGCCCAATAATCACAATGATATTGTAAATCATGGCAGCGATAGCTACGGTTCCATATTTCCATGAGGCAACCGGCTTCGATACGCGGCGAAACGCATAACCGATATATGATAGCGTCATGAGAACCGTGACGACTGCCACGCCGAGCGCCCGTTCGCGAAGCTGGGCGCTAATCGATGGGCCAACAGTCTCAACCCGCTCTTCCAAGACTGCCATACCAGTTGTCGTCGCGACTGTGGAGGAAGAAAATGCTCCCCGAACAGCCAGCAAAATATTTTGGTGTTCCGCTTCGGTCACAAACCGAGTGCGAATAATCACACCCCGCTCTTTTGTCGGCTGAATCACAACTGTCCCAAGATCTAGCGGGCTAAGTACGTTTTGGATTTCGGCAATGTCCGGTCTTTGTTCAGAAAAGGAGTATTCAAGCAGGGATCCGCCGGAAAAATCAATTCCGGGCTTGAGGCCAAAAACGAGCAGAGCACCAACGCTCGCGGCAAACAATATAGCCGAAATCAGGAGATAAATTGATTTGTACTTCATGACTTGGATCATATAACTACGGAATTTGCCTGCCTGCCGGTAGGCAGGGAATCTAGAATCTGGAATCTAGATATTTTATTTCGGTAAACATAAACTCTAGATTCTAAATTCTAAATTCTAGTTTCTCAATTTTGATTGTGAACCGGGAAACAAGATATTTCCATACGTCGGAAACCACGGGATAACAAAACGTAAAAACATCCGGCTCACGGTAATCGCAGAAAACATACTCACGAGCACGCCGAGCACCAAAGTGGTCGCATAGCCTTGGACAAAACTAGAGCCTAACCCAAGTAAAACTCCAGAACTAATAAGTGTTGACACGTTACTGTCTCGAATCGATGGCCAGGCTCGAGAAAAACCTTCTTCGACCGCGACCGCCAGACTTTTGCCGCTCTGAAGTTCTTCTTTGGTACGTTCAAAAATAAGCACATTCGCGTCAACCGCCATGCCAATAGACAAAATAAACGCGGCAATACCAGCCAAGGTAAGCGTGACACCAACGAGTTTGAATATCCCCAACAGGACTAAAATATAGACGACCAATGCTACAACCGCAATCGCGCCTGGCAAACGATAAAACAAAACCATGAAAAGCATGACGAGAATGACGCCGACAATACCGGCCTTTAGACTCTTGGCCACTGATTCGGCGCCAAGCGTTGCGCCTAAACTCTGCTGACCGATTAGTTCCACCGGTACAGGAAGAGCACCGGCGTTGAGACGAGTCGAGAGAAGTTTGGCTTCTTTTAGACCAAACTGTCCAGAGATTACTGCTTGCCCATCGGGAATCGCCTGCTGAACTGTCGGAATGCTAATTGGCTCACCGTCGAGAAAAATACCGACTGGCTTGCCAATATTGCGTGTCGTAATAGTTTTGAACAACTCCTTGCCCTCGTCATCAAATTGAAGCGAGACTTGGACTGCTCCCGTCGTTGGGTCGCTCACGACTTCCGCCCGCCGCAGTTGCTTCCCTGAAAGCCCGGTTGTCTTCCACTCTGACGCTGGCGGCACGATATCACGCTCTGACTGCGTACGAATGAGGATGCGAGATAATTCAAATTCTTTTGGTACGATTTCATCTTGCTTATAAATTATATGATACCCAAACTCACTCTCCACCGGACCAATAATTTGACCAACTTTGGCGTCAAAAACAGCCGCATCGAATGATGGCACCATGGCGCCGCGCGGAAAAGCGCCTAAATCGCCACCCTTGTCTCTACTACCTGTGTCAGCCGAGTTGGCTTTGGCAAGCTCGGCGAAATTCTCTGCATTGGCCTGCACAAAAAGCTCTTCGGCCTTTTTCTTGGCCTCGGCTTTGGTAAACGTGGTATCAACACAGCCTTTTGCACCGAGATAACAAATCAAAATGTGACTAGCCTTGGCTTGCTTATCCCCGGTACGCTCGGCTCCGCGCTTGGCGATCGTATAGCCGTCAGGTGTCTGAATCAGAGCTTTCGCCACCTCGCCAGGTTTGGCGGAGAGGAGCCAAGTAAACATCGTCGGACCAAAGGCGGTATTTTCCCCGATATAACCAAGATAACCGCCATTATTTTTTATATTCTCGGCATCGTCCGAATACTCTTTGGCAAGGGCGGCAAAATCCTTCCCCGAACGCGCTTCCTTGATTACTTGATCGGCTTCTTTCTTGGCCGATCGGTTGAATTCATCCATTTGTTTTTTCTCATCGGCGGTTAGCGAGCGGGGTGGTTCGGTATTTTGTTCTTTGAATTCCAAAATCGGAGTTTCGCCGATCATCGCGGTCGCCTGCCTCACATCGGTAACTCCTGGCAACTCGACAATAACGCGATGCTCTTCGCCGACCTTCGTAGTCTGGACATTCGTCTCGCCAACGCCCAGCGCGTTGACTCTGCGTTCGATCACATCGCGCACACCATCCACCGCGCTCCCGCGTTCATTTTCAGCAATATTGTCCACGAGAGCCCGGTATTCAAAATGGGTTCCGCCTTGCAAATCAAGACCGAGGGAAAATGGTTTTTCCGGAACACGCGGCAGTCCAAGGGCAATAGTAGTATTGATGCCATCAATTACACGGTTGGCGTAAACCGGTACATCAATTACTGCCATAACAACAATCAAAGCAAAAATGCCCGCCACCCCCCACCGAATTCTGGCTCTAAGTTTGGATGCTATTTTCTGCTGAACCATACGAGGCTTGTCTAGAATTGGCAATATTGTACGCCCCTGGTAAAAAATCGTCAAGATTGTCGTCTACCCTCCATGACACTTCTTAAATTTTTTCCCACTCCCGCAATAGCAGGGATCATTGCGGCCGATCTTTTTATCGGAGTCGGGCTGGCCGGGTCCTGTGGTTTGACCTTTCTCACCACTAGACATTTCCTTCTCCGCGCCACTTAGTGTCAACTTGTCGTTGGCCATAATAGTGGGGGCGAGTTGAAACCCAAGGCCGATTTTGAAAAACGAATAGACAATTTCTTTTTGAATATTTGCCTGAAGTCCTTGAAAAAGCTGATAGGTTTCTTTTTTGTACTCAATCAAAGGATCGCGCTGACCGTAACCGCGCAGACCAATACCGGTGCGCAAATAATCAATCGCGACAAGATGATCAACCCACAAGGTGTCAATAGAACGCAGAAGCACTCCCTTTTCAACTTCGCGCATAAGCGCAGCCCCTTTCTCTTTATCCGGCGCGGATGCGATGACTTGCTTCTCAACCGACTCATACTCCCGCCTGGCCTTATCCAATAAGTACTGGACAATCGCCTCACGCGCTTGTACTTGATCAAGTTTTGCTTGGCCCTCCGTCCCCATCGTGAGAATGGCCTCAACTTCTTCGGGCGACAATGCGAAGATAGTCTTCATCGTCTCAACGATTTCCTTCATGTTCCAGCCATTGGTCTTATCGGATTCACCCATTGGATTTGTGTGAAATGAAACAACCAACTCAATTTCCTGTTCGATATAGTCAAGGATCATTTCTTTGGTATTGGCGTTTGCTTCCAAAATTTCCCGCCGCTTTTGGTAAATCACCTGACGATGACGATTCAAAACGTCATCATATTCTAGTAAATGTTTGCGCGTATCAAAATGGTAATTTTCCACCTTCATTTGCGCGCTCTCGAGAAGCTTCGTTATCATCCCCTGCTCGATCGGCATATCTTCGGGAACATTGAGGCGAGTCATGACAGATTTCAGCCGATCGCCGGCAAAAATCCGCATCAGCTCATCCTCAGTCGAAACCAAAAATTGCGTCCCACCCGGATCGCCCTGGCGCGCGGCGCGGCCGCGCAATTGATTGTCAATCCGGCGTGATTCGTGTCGTTCGGTGCCGAGCACAAAAAGCCCGCCGGCCGCAATGACCGTCTCAACATCCTTCAGGTCGGCTGGCACCCCACCTAATTTGATATCGACTCCACGTCCGGCCATGTTCGTCGCCAAGGTGACCGCACCAGGCCGGCCGGCTTGAGCGATAATTTCACCTTCACGTTCATGGTTTTTGGCATTGAGAATTTCATGAGCGATACCATTCGCAGTTAAGTACTCACTCAAGCGCTCATTTTTTTCAACCGAAATAGTGCCAATAAGAACGGGCTGATTTTTGGCTCGGCAGGTTTTTACGCGCTCGACAATTGCCTTGTATTTCCCCATCTCGGTTCGATAAATTTGATCATTCAAGTCTTTGCGCTGATCGGATTTATTGGTCGGAATCACGACGACCTCAAGTTTGTAAATCTTGCCAAACTCCTCGGCCTCGGTCACGGCTGTACCGGTCATGCCGGAAAGTTTCCCATACATGCGAAACAAATTCTGAAAGGTAATCGTGGCTAGGGTCTGTGATTCACGCTGAATCGGCACTTTTTCTTTCGCTTCAATCGCCTGATGAAGTCCTTCGCTATAACGACGGCCGACCATTTTTCGACCGGTAAACTCATCAATAATGATAATTTCATCGCCGTCCACCACATATTCTTTATCGCGCTTAAAGAGCACCTCGGCTCGAAGGGCCTGCTCGACGTGATGCACGAGGCCAATGCCGCCCTCGACATACAGATTGTCAATCCCGAGCCACTGTTCAAATTTGGCAATGCCCGCTTCGGTAAGTGTCGCCACGCGCATTTTTTCATCTACATTATAATCTTCATTTTCTTTCAATTGCCGTACCAGTTCCGCGAAACGATAATACTGCTGTGTTGCTTCTTGGGCGGGCGCGGAAATAATAAGTGGTGTTCTGGCTTCGTCAATCAGAATCGAATCAATTTCATCAACAATCGCGTACACCATTTCAT
>JBBTRO010000113.1:0-4123 GCA_038065155.1 Patescibacteria group bacterium | reverse complement strand
GAACAAACGAACCTCTACGAGGCTCTTTTCTCCTATTGGAATGATTATTCCTTTGTATCTGGTGTGGCATTGTGGGAGTGGAGTAGCGATCCAAATGCGGGCGGATGGGAGACAGGATTTACACCACAACACAAACCGGCTGAAACGGTGATGTCATCGTGGTTTACCGGTGGTAGTTTACCAACCCCACCGCAAACGTTCTCTGCGGCTGCAACAGCAAATCCGAATTCTATTAATACTGGCAACTCAACAGCTATTACAGCGACGATTACGAATACTGGCAGCGCGGCTTCTGATGTCATTGTTGACATCGAAATTTATTATCAAAATCGATCACGGGTATTCCAACATTTTCTGGAGCATCAGCAATTTGGCAGTAATGAAGTAAAAAATTATACGGTCAATTGGACACCACCTAATCCTGGAACTTACACAGTAGACATTGGTGTGTTTAATGGGCAGTGGACAGTGAATTATACCTGGCAAAGTCAAGCCACGAGTATTACTGCTCGTTCGAGCGGGGGAGAGAGCCCGCCCCCAAGCGGGAGTGGAGACATCGATATTTGGTGGCCAACACAAGGTTCGTCTGTGTCCGGAGTACAGCCGCTCAAAGCGCTCCTCCGTAATCACGAGGTTGCAGCCTACAGTATGTTTTGGCAAGTGGATGATGGTCGGCTAAATCTCATGGAAAATAGCGACATTGATTACCCACACAAGGAAACGCTGATTGACGTTTCCAGTTGGCATTGGCATGGTAGTGGTCCGTACATAATGAATTTCTTAGCAAGAGATAGTTTTGGCAATACTCTTGCTGAAAAATCCATCGATATCTTTATCTATTAAAATCCTCCCCGCCCCGACATCTGTGCCTAGAGGTTCGGCACAGCGTCGGGGCGGGTTTTCGTTCACCATCTTCCCTCCTCGTCGAACGGCTCGGGGCAGGCCTTTAGGCATTGGTTGAACTTTCGACGCATGATTTCCTCGTCAATTAAGTCGGTGCACAGATCCTGGTTCGAGAAATCCACCGAACACGAGAACCGTTCGGCGCAGGCATAATTGCATCTGGCGAGAGCGCGTGTGGCCGCCGCATCCCTCCAGAAGATCACGGCAATCCCTGCGATCACGAGAAGCAGGACAATGCGTGTAACTACCTTTTTCATGGGCACACTCCTCTTAGCAGCGATCGAGCGCTGCTGCCACGATTGCGATCACCGTCCAGAGCACGATGATCAAAGTTAAGTTTTGTCGGAAGGTGTCTTCTGGTTCCGGTTTAACCATCTAATTTACTCCTTTTGCCTGTGGCATCATATAAAGGAGGGGGCATTTAGTCAAGTTCCTTGCTTCTCACAGGCCCCTATGGCAAACTACATGGGCTTTAGCTATGGGAGAGAAGGAATTGAACAAAGCTCAGCGTGAAGCCGTCGAATACGTCAGCGGCTCGCTTTTGATTGTGGCTGGAGCGGGGACAGGAAAGACGACGGTGATTACGGAAAAAATCGCGCATCTTATCAATAACAAACTAGCCAAGCCAGAAGAGATTCTGGCGTTGACGTTTACCGATAAAGCGGCGGAAGAGATGGCCAGCCGGGTTGATGATCGGCTTGATTTAGGGTACGCCGAGATTCAAATTTCCACTTTTCACGCCTTTTGCGAACGATTACTGCAAACTTACGGACTCGAGATCGGTCTGCCCAATCAATTCAAACTCGTGAGCGACACCGATGCCTGGCTCATGATGGAAGAGCGACTGTATGATTTTGGCCTAAACTATTATCGGCCGCTCGGCAA
Source organism: Patescibacteria group bacterium (assembly GCA_038065155.1). GTDB lineage: Bacteria > Patescibacteriota > Patescibacteriia > Magasanikbacterales > UBA922 > JAHFIC01. Next base: position 2,335 of record JBBTRO010000113.1, on the reverse strand, counting down.
TCCGACGCGGCATATCTACGAATTATTACGGCATTTTTCCAAATGCAAAGACGAATTGATTACACCGGCTGAATATCTTGAATACGCGCAAGGTGTCGCGCTCGACAAGGATGAAGCGGAAAAAATAGAAAAAGGCCGGCTTATGGAAATTGCCAATGCGTATCATTCGTATAATCAAATGCTTCTAAATAAAGGCGCCCTGGATTTTGGCGACTTAATTTTTTATAGCATCAAACTTCTGAAAGATCGTCCGCAAATTCTTGCTAAATTGCAAGCGCGATACAAATATATTTTGGTGGATGAATTTCAGGATGTGAATTGGGCGCAATACCAGCTGGTACGCCAGCTGGTAAGTTCAAATGTCAAAACTCAAATGTCAAAAGATTTTTTGACTGTAGTTGGAGACGATGATCAGAGCATTTATGCTTTTCGCGGAGCATCAGTATCGAATATCTTACGCTTTAAGGAGGATTTTTCGAATGCAAAAGAAATTGTCCTTACAGAGAATTATCGCTCTGGGCAGGAAATTTTGGATGCGGCTTATACAGTCATTCAGAATAACAACCCGGATCGGCTAGAGGTTAAGTTGAAGATTGACAAAAAGCTAACAGCTACCAGCCATAAGCTACCAGCCATTGTTGAGCATTTTCACTTGTCTTCTCTTGATGATGAAGTAAAATCAGTGATTAAAAAAATCTTAGAACTCAAAGAAAAAGATGAAAGCATGGTGTGGGATGATATTGCCATCTTGGTGCGCGCCAACAGCCATGCCGAACCGTTTCTTCGCGCACTGGAGTTGGCCCATATTCCGTATGAATTTCTGGCGTCAAGCGGACTGTATCGCCAGCCGACTGTGCTTGATTGTATCAATTTTTTTGCCGCGATCGCGGATCATTTTGAATCCACCGCTTTGTATCGTTTGCTTCGATTGCCTTGTCTAAATTTTTCCGAAAATGATATTCAAAAATTGATTCATTCAGGCGGCAAAAAAAGCATCACATACTACGAAGCGCTCAAACGCGCGTCTGAATTTAAGTTGTCTGAAGATGGCGTAAAACTAGCCGACAAACTCATTGTCCTCATTCACGCTGGCATGAAAAATGCCAAGAGCGAAAAACCGACGACGATTCTCTATCAATTTTTGGAAAGCTCAGGCTACTTATCATATCTAACACGGGAAGAAGAGCAGGGGAACCGAACGGTGATTCGGCAAATTTATCAGCTGAAACAATTTTTTGATTTTATCGCTCGGTATGAAGAAGCCGTGCCTGGCGCGGACGTGAAACAGCTCGTCTTGCATATCTCGCGCCTTATTGACGCTGGATCGGAAGGAAAACTTTATATGCCAACTGACACACCGGATTCGGTGAACGTCTTGACAGTTCACGGTGCCAAAGGTTTGGAATTCCGCCATGTGTTTGTCGTGAATTTGGTCGAGGATCGATTCCCAACTCGCCGTCGTGGCGAAGGTATTGAAATTCCTGATGTGCTCATAAAAGAGCGATTGCCAGAAGGGGACTATCATATTGAAGAAGAGCGACGGTTGTTTTACGTGGCGATGACTCGGGCAAAGGAAGGATTGTATTTGACGAGCGCTGATGATTACGGCGGGGTGAGAAAGAAAAAAGTCAGCCGATTTTTGACTGAGCTTGGGTATGATGTACAAAATACTAAAATTACGAAATTACGAAACGACAATAATACAATGGAACAATTAAGTCATGTTAATATAAAAAAAGATAATACATTAGAAATTAAAAATTTAAAATTTGAAATTCCAAAAACCTTCTCCTTCTCCCAAATCAAAGCTTTTGAGACTTGTCCATATCAATACAAACTCGCGCATATTTTAAAAATTCCGACGAAGGGCAACGCCAGTTTTAGTTTTGGGCAAACGATCCATTCTACGTTACAGAAATTTTATGAACGGATTAAAGTATTGAACAGTGCATCGCAGAGCTCTTTGTTCGATGTTTCGGCACAACCGGTTTTGTCATCTCGAGCGGAGCGTAGCGGAGTCGAGAGATCTGGTCGGCATAGCGATCCAGATTCCTCGCTGTCGCTCGGAATGACAAAAGAAATCAAAGTGCCAAGTTTAGATGAACTTATCGAACTCTACGAATCTTCCTGGTACGGCGATTGGTACGCGAGCGGTCGCCAGCGCGAGGAATATTTTCAAAAAGGCAAAGAAATTTTAACGCTTTTTTATCAGTCAGAGGAGGGTAATTGGACCATTCCCGTTGCGCTCGAAAGCTGGTTCAAGATCAAAGTTGGCGATTATTTCCTGCATGGCCGCATGGATCGTGTGGATCAGCTCCCAGAAGGCACATTGGAA